>CAMJAZ010000252.1 GCA_946403735.1 uncultured Selenomonadales bacterium | reverse complement strand
TAATGCTCGAATCCCTTGGGGAAAGAGTGTATTTAGGATGCACTTTCAACTGTTTCATTCCAACGCGATAAAATCTGCGCGGTCTACCAACTGCCGACCTATTCTGTACGTGGTGAAATGTTGTCTCCTCAAGCGGCTTTTCGTCAAAAATTTTTGCGTCATACTGCGAATAAATATGCGTTGCGTTACCAAAAATTTTATCGAAGTTGGAGCGTACCTTTTTACTTGCAAAATCTTTTGTCGACGATAAAACTTTGTCGCCTGCCGTTAGTTCAACTATTTTTAGCGGAATGTGTCGCAACGTGATTAAATCTTCTCCTGCTTGCAAAATCCCTGCCGTCGTTTCCATTATCAATTCTGGCTGTATTTCTGCGATTGTTCGGCGAATTACCCTAAGCCCCGCATTTATCACGTTTAAAACGTCTCTATCGTCGTAATTTATGCAATCTTCATCGTGTATCGCAATTCTTATTTTCCTTACAACATCTTTAATCGGCGTCACGTTACCACCTCCATTAATCGCTATTTTCAATTTTATAATACATATCTTCTAAATATTCCATTAACTTCAAAGTATCTTGTTCAATCTCCGCCAATGTCAATTTTATCTTTTCAAATTCGTTGTTGTACAATGCCCAACTCGGAAAAATTGTTGAAACGTGCATTGTCAAAGTTGACAGATAATCAAAATTTTGTTATAGAAATTCTTTTAGAAATTTGCGATACACCTTGTCGATAAAGTCACTAAACGACGTATTAGTTGGCGAAAAAATTTCTACTCCGTCTAAATCTGCCTCAACATTTTCAAAAGCGTTAAAAGTTTCATAAGTTTTTGAGTGAATCGCGCATAACGTATTCATCAGCTTTACGACGCCGTTTTCAATATCGCCCAACATTAAAGAAACTTCTGCATAATCTTCGTGCGCAGTTTTGTTATCGCCAAAAGTATGTGATACAAATTCTTTCAAGTAATGAGTGCGCAAATTTGAACAGCCTCTTAAAAACGGTATCAAAATTCTTTTACGCCAATTCAAAATATGAACGTGTATTTCTAAATATTTTATGTGAACATCTTCATAATCCATAATAACACTTCCTTAAATAGCTGGCGCAATACCGCGCATAAGTGATTCTGTTGCCGCCTGTGTCATTGTATTGCCTTGATTATTCGATTGACCGTTCATCATCTGCGAAAGTGCTATTGCTTGATCCAACTGTTCAGGTGTCATTTGATTTTCCTGCACTTGTTCAAGTTCTGGCAGCGGCGTTGCCTGTTTCATTTGTGCCGCTAATTCTGGCGCTAACTGCTGAATCATCGCTTGTATGAAATAATCTGCAATTTCTTGTGACACGTAACCTGCTTTTGCCGCCATTGCAAATTGCAGTGCCAACGGCGCATCTTTAAACGCGATTGTCTGTCTAAAGTCACGATTTTTAATTTCTTCAAGCTGTATTTGCATTTGAAGTTGTTCCTTAGCCGCGTTAGCCTGCGATTCTTGACGTTGTCTCCAACGTTGTTTTATTTCTTCCTTGCTAGGTATATCTGACAAATCAAGTACTACATCGAAGGCAATATCGCCTGGAATACCTAATTTGCTTATTCCGTCAATCAGCGTCCACAACTGCGCTTGTCTTTGTGTTGCACTTGCTGTTACGTCTGAAATTACAATGTCAAATTCGCCCTGCGATAAATCATTCAAAGTTTTAACTACTGTCCCTGCTATTGGGTCTTGCTCAATTACTTGCTGATTTACTGTCACGAACTGTTGACCGTTTACACCTTCAATTCTATAAACTTTTTCCGTGTTATAAAATTGTGGAATAATTCCTGCATAACCGCGCTTGCCCCAAAGTAACCTTGCTATTTTCTTTTTTGCACTTCTCAAATTATCGAAAATAACCGCCACGTGCGTTGCAGATTGACGTTGCTTTAATTCAATGGCGCGTCCACTTGCCGACGACGGAATGTCTGTACCTAACATAGATTCATTTATTCCACTGATTGAATTTAAATCCGCAGTCGCTTGAGTCTCTGCCTGCGCTAATCCTGCTGGAAATTGTCCAATTTGCCGTTCAACAATTCTAGGCGCACCGTTGCTGAAAGTTCCTACTTGTACACGCTGATAATGTCCTGGAATGTTGCCTTTTTTCTGGAACTCGGCAAATTGTTTCTCGTCCATAGCCCCTTCCTCGATAAATCCTCCCCCCGTTGCCAGTCGTATTAAGTACGTGCAAAAGTTGAATTTTAATGTGCTCTATTTTTTTGAATTCCAAATTTTTTTATTTACAATATCCGAAATAGTTGACCTAGTGACACCGAACATTTCCGCTAATGCCTTTCCGCCAAAATTTGGATTGCAAGGAATATAATTCTTAAGTATAAAGTCCACCTTCGCTTCGTCCAATTTTGCAGCAGGATTTGTCGAGCCTGGCATACCTTTCTTTCGCCCACTTTTAAACGCATAAAATTCATTTTCGCTGTACGTAACCCATTCAAGCTCATCTACCGTACAAGTTGCGGGATTTGAATTTTTATGATGAACTAAAGGCTTATTTTCTGGATTTGGAATAAATGCCCGTGCTGCTAAAATGTGAACGCCAAAAAATTTTGTAACTCCATTTTTGTACAAACTTAAGCAAGGATAGCCTTTTTCATTGATTCTTGCTTTCATAATACGTCCGCCTTGCCATCGAAGACTTTTAACCCTCAAAAAATTGCTAACTTGGTACAATCCTTCATAACCAGGAATATCTTTCCAAATTTCACCAATCAAATTTTTAGATTCGCCAGTTACATCAGCAAATTTTTTCTGCAAATTTTCAAATTCCGACAAAATAGTTTGCGCCGCGTCCTGTACTATTGGCGTGAAAGTATGAAGATTTGCCAACAAAATTTTTTTAGCTTCTTCCGTCAACATAAAAATCGCTCCTTCGCGTTTGACAAAACACATTGGAACGATTAAAATTAAAAATGGTTAAACGCCCCGATGTGTAAGTTTAATTGAACGTTTAAATCTTAACACTAACGAGGCGTTTAGTCAATTTCTGGATAAAAATAAAAATGCGGCGAACAATTCAAGTTCAGCCGCTATTTTTTTGAACGGTCAACTGTTTCACGAAACCATTTGCGATATAAGCCAATACCTTGTCTTTCATAAAGTGGATCATTATGCGGCATAAGTTCCTTTTCAACTTCCACAATTCCACCGCCTAACCTATATGATTTTTCGTCCTAATCCTCAACTTGTAATTTGTATCTATTTTACTACAAGCACTTGCTAAGCTATTCTCAAAACTTTGTACCGTACTCAATTCATCAACCGTAAACGACGCTTTAACGCTACTAATAAAATGTCTGCTTATTCCAATCGTATTTTCAGAATCATAACTTGTTCGTTGCACTCCTGCCGATACAATTTTAAATTTATAATCAACGTTCAAGCCGTCAATCAAACTTTTCACATTTGCAGGAAATTTTTCAGTGTCGCTATCCCACAAACTATCTTCGCAAACTGCCGTAACATTTACATCATAACTCATTTTTATCACTCCAAATAAAAAATGCGCCTACTATAAGCGCTAATTTAATATGTCCAAGCTGACGTTTCAATTTCTTTTCGGTAACCATCAATCTTTTTCGGCGG
>CAMJAZ010000251.1 GCA_946403735.1 uncultured Selenomonadales bacterium | reverse complement strand
AAATATCATCCTGTTGCAAACAATCAGCTGGAAAAAATTTTAGCGGCAGAAGGCGCGGAAGTTGTAATGCCTGACTTTGTGGACTTTTTCTTGTACACAGCTTATGACGCCGTTGCGAAACAAAAACTTTTAGGCGGCAGTCACAAAGATAAACTTTTCGCGGAAATTTTCATACAGCTGATAGAATTTTTCCGCCGTCCAATGAAAAATGCGTTGAAGGATTCAAACCATTTTCGTGCGCCGTATTCGATAAAAGAAATTGCGAAGTTGGCAAGCCGCCACGTAAGTGTTGGCAATATGGCTGGCGAAGGCTGGTTTTTAACAGGCGAAATGGTAAAGCTGATTGAAGAAGGCGTCGAAAATATTGTTTGCCTTCAACCGTTTGGATGTCTGCCGAATCATATCACGGGAAAAGGCGTAATGCACAATCTGCGTGAAAGTTACGAGCGAGCTAACATTGTGGCGATTGACTGTGACGCGGGATCGTCTGAAGTCAATCAGCTGAATAGGATTAAATTAATGCTTGCCGTTGCAAAAAAATATTTAGCTTGAGTTAGTAAGTAGTAAGTAGTATTTTTCCACTACTCACTACTCACTACTCACTACTGACTACTAACTAAAAGGAGGAATTTTTAATTTATGTTTAGTGAAGAGCATAAAACAGCGGGCGTTGCTTACCCGCAAGGTTTCAAGGCGGCAGGTGTCCGCGCAGGTATAAAAAAAAGCGGCAACCTTGATGTCGCCGTCATTTACACTGAAAAGGAAGCTGCTGTAGCTGGCGTATTTACGAAAAATCAAGTAGCCGCCGCACCTATAAGAGTTAGTAAAATTGTTGTCGATACTGGAACTGCCCACGCTATAGTTGCCAACGCTGGCTGTGCTAATGCTTGCACTGGTGAACAAGGTTTGCGCAATGCTGAAAAAATGGCAGAAATTGCCGCCGCTGAATTGAATTGCAAGTCTGATGATGTGGTTGTAGCGTCGACTGGAATTATTGGCGTCAACTTGCCAATGGATAAAATGGAAGTTGGCATAAAAAACGCCGTTAAAAATCTTTCGCGTGAAGGTAGCGTTAACGCTGGCAATGCGATTGTCACGACGGACACTTACTCAAAGTCTTGTGCTACGGAAGTTGAAATTGGCGGGAAGTTGGTACGTTTTGGCGCTATTGCTAAAGGCTCTGGAATGATTCAGCCTGATATGGCAACGATGCTTTGTTTCATCACGACGGACGCTGATATTGACCAAAAACTTTTGCAAACGGCGCTTAGTAAAATAACCGAAGTCACGTTTAATATGATTTCCATTGATGGCGATATGAGCACTAACGATATGGTAACGGTGCTTGCTAACGGCGCGGCTGGCAATGCTAAAATCACGGCGAAGAATGCTGACTATGAAAAATTTTATTCGACGCTTGAAAGTATTTGTCGCGAACTTTCCAAAAAAATAGCCGCTGACGGTGAAGGCGCTACAAAGTTTTTAACAATCAACGTAAGCGGAGCTGAAAATTTTGACGACGCTAAAAAAGTTGGAATGAGCGTTGCTAAGTCGCCATTGGTGAAGACTGCATTTTTCGGCGAAGATCCCAACTGGGGACGTGTTATCTGCGCGGTAGGATATTCAGGCGTAAAGATTAATCCTTCATCAACCGTAGTTAAATTCGGTGGAATTGAAGTTTACGCGCACGGCGTCGGCGTACAGTATGATGAAGGCACACTCAAAAAGATTATGGCGGCGCATGACATTGCCATTGACATTGAATTGGGATTAGGCAACACGTCGGCTACGGTTTGGAGTTGCGATTTCAGCTACGAATATGTCAAAATCAATGGCGAATATCATACCTAAATTTTTTGAGAACGTTGGAAAAGGTAGGGCGCTCAAGGATGAGCGCCCGCCCGCGTAAATCGCGTGATGCGATTTCAGCGGGCTGTTTTCTTTTTGCTACTTTTTCTTTTGCGCCAAAAGAAAAAGTAGGTTAATAAAAAATCTAAAAAACTTAAAAATTTTTTCTAAAAAAATCAATGAAGAACTTGTTCAAGGCTAAGCGTCGTTTGATGCAGAACCTTCTTTTTTTTTGTTTCATTAGAATTTTGTTGTTGCTCATCTACAAATTCTATGCTGTCCAAAAGATTTATAACTTGTCCGCGAATCGCTGATAAATAGACATCGTACAAGCGCCGTTGTTCAAGTTTTTCTGCTTCAGTCAACCCTTGAGTACGTTTTTTACGTGCAAGTTCATTAATCCTTGCCAAAAGTTCAGGCGTTATCATTGAAAACCCTTCCTTCGTTTGATTTATCTGAAAAATCTACTACTGACGCGATTATACAGAAATTATTTCCGTATGGCAAGGGAATTTCACAATGTTATTATAAATTGACAGAATTTTTTTCATTTACATATTCTAGCGTCAATTTTTAGCTAAAAATTTTTCAAACTCATCAGCCGTCAAGTATGAATCCTGTGTACCTTTGCGCGTGACACTTAACGCCGCGTACTTTGAGGCACGTTGCATTGAGGCGATAACGTTGCCTGTTCGTGCGTAAGTTTCGACAAAACAGCCAATATAAGCGTCGCCCGCGCCTGTACTGTCGACCGAATCAACTTTCAACGTCGGCACAAATTCTTCCACGCCTTCAGCCAGCCACATTGAACCGCGTTCGCCCATCGTCACGATAAGATTTTTTAAGCCGTGAGAAAAAAGTTTTTTCGCCGCCGCGCGTATGTCGTCAACTGAATCAACTGCCATTCCAGTCAAAATTTTTAATTCCACTTCATTCGGTACGACAAAATCACATTTGCAAGCCGCGTCCATTGAAAAATCTTTATTCATCGGCGCAGGATTTAACAGCACGGGAATTTTATTTTCATTGGCAAAATTAATCGTCGCGTAGACCGTTTCAAGCGGAATTTCCAACTGTACAACAATCAAGCCACATTGTTTTAAATCGTTCGCCGCCTTCAAAATAAGTTCAGGTGTAAGTAAATCATTTGCGCCGCGATAAAAGACACTGCGATATTGTCCCGACGATTCAACGATTATCATAACCGTACCGTTGGGAACTTTTTTTATTTCGTACACGTACTTTGTATTGAGATTGTTACGTTTAAAATTTTCCCGCGCAGTCAAGCCAAATAAATCGTCGCTCAACGCGGAGACCATTAAAACATCTGCGCCGAGCCTGCCAGCCGCTACAGCTTGATTCGCGCCTTTGCCGCCGCAAGCTATATGAAAACCCTTTGCCGTAACCGTCGAGCCGTATTCAGGCGATTCGTCGACGTAAGACACTACGTCAATCATTGTCGAGCCTACAACCGCTATTTTCAATAAAATCACTCCCTATCAGAGTTTAGCTGTGCTTGAAGTTGTTCAATTTGTTCCTGCTGTTGCTTGATAAAATTATTCTGTTGTTGAATATGAGCATTTGCCTTTTGAATGTAAGCGTTCATCTGCTGAATCATTGCGCCTTGATGATTTAAATTTACGTTGAAAACATTCATTCGGCTAAAAAGAAATGCCATTAATCCAGTTTTATCGTGGACTTTTGAAAATTCGTGACGGATAATTTCATCAAGCTGGAAGGCGGGTATAGTTTTATAAGTTTCCTGCAAATAATTTAAACATTCACGCACCCAAGCTTCCAAAGCTACG
>CAMJAZ010000250.1 GCA_946403735.1 uncultured Selenomonadales bacterium | reverse complement strand
AAGGTCACGTGCAATATTCAGCGCAATTCCGCCGTCCAAATCGTCTACGCCTTCAAACGTCAATTCAAGATTCACCGCGCTCGGTTGCAACAACTTCACCCGCTCAAGTTGCGATTTCCGCGTCACCGCTTCCATCATCAATATCGTTTTCAGTACAGTCTTTTCGGAATGTGACAACTCGAAAAGTTCGGTGTAGCGCGAAAATGAATCAAGTATCGTCGCTATCACCAAATCCAAATTCGTGCGCCCGCGTCCCGTAACGTGTTCATCTGTCCCCTGCTCATAAAAAAATTTCCAAAGATAATTTGTCGTCAGCAGGTCGCCGACTTGCGGACTTCGCGTTGATATGAATTGCTGGAATCCTTCCGCGTCCGCCGAATCTGTTTTAATAAAATTGAACATGCTTCGCTGATTCGACGCGAAATATGTCGAAATATTTTTCAGCATGAGCGCCGCCATCGGATGTATCGGCAATATCCCCGACAAAATTTTTTCGGAAGCTTTGATGTAATCCGCCACAACCCGCCGTGAATTCCGCGTTCGCTCTTTCAACGCCGCTGAAATTAATTGCCAGTCCCGTTCCGCCGCCGGCTTTATTTTCAATGCGTGCCAGATTAGTTCAAAGGCAATATTGTTCGGCATCGTGAGATTCCGTCCGATAAAGCGGTCGCGTATTTTTTTAAACGATTCGTCATTGCCCATGCCCGCCGATACGTGCGTCGCTATCACCAAATAAAATGGCTTGCTGTTCACAAGCTCAACCAGTTTTTGAAAGTCGCCGAGATTGTTTCGGTTGTTCGCAAAAAAGTCACTGAACTCGTCCCAAAAGAAAACTATCGCCTTAAGTTTGTTCGCGTCGATAACTTCAGATATCCAACTTTTCAAATCGTCTATGTCAATTTCAAACGCTCGGATACCTTCGCACTCGCCTAACGTCAAAATTTCATTGACCAATTCATCAATCGACAACTCAGAATTTTTAAGGCGATCTAGTATTTCGTCGGCTGTCTTGCCCGCAAACGCGCCGACTCCGCGATATTTCGGGTTTTGAATTTTGGCGCGAAAAAGTTGCAGGTTTGCTTCGTCCGCTTCCAGCCACGAAACTATTTTCCCGCGCAATGTCTTCGAGCCGTTGAATTTGTAACCGGATTTTTTTAAAGAGGAAGTCAAGCTGTCAAACACGGCATGTATCAAGTTCCGCGTCGACAAAATTTCGCCCGACGCATATCGAGACGCCGTAACTATTTTGCCCGCCTTCAACGCCAATAATTTTTCGCGAAGGTCAATTTTATCTCGCAAGCCTTCATTTGCGTTGAAGTAGGCAACCAATTTTTCGGGCGGACAATCCAATAAATTTCGCAACGTCCACAAAAGCCGCGATTTGCCCGTCCCGTAAGAACCTTCGACCCAAAGACCTTTCTTGTCCGTGTTGCTCGCACGATTCAAAATCTGCTCCAACGCCTCAATCGTCGACACTACCGCTTCGTGCGCGTACGTCGCATCCCAACGATTCTGCGGATCTTTGATTGAGTCTTCGTTGATTTCGGGATAATAGCCCGCGTCAACCTCAAAATAAATGTCGTATTTGTTCCAGCTGATTTCCATCGTCAGTCCTCAACAATTTTCAAGCTTACCAAAATTTTTTACCCCTTTATTAAAAATCCGCCGTGAAATTCTTCAAGGCGGTTATTTATTTCGTTCGACTATTTTACTCATATCGCCAGACTCAAAACGTGCGCCCGCTCAATTATCGACGTGCTCAATCTTTCAACGCGCTTTGTCCTGAAATTTTTTTCGATTAAAAATGCGTCTATCGAGTTTATGTTAAGCGGAATTTTTTCTTGCATCACCACCGCCGACATCAAATCGACGTAGTTCAAAAATATTTTATCTCGTGGACAAATCGCGCCGTTCACCAAATTGGTCGCTTTCGACGTGTGGAATTTGTATTTACGACTGACCTTGCGCAGAAAACTTTCAAGCAGATAAACATTCCACTCCCATTCAAAACCGCGAGAATCTTTGACCGGCTCGAACTTTTCAAAACTCGTCACGTCACGCAACGCAATAATTCTGCCTTGAACAAACGGAGTCAACGCTTCGTCAATCGCCGAGGTGTGGAAGCTGATGAAATCTTCCTTCACGAAAACATTTTTTGAAACGCGGATCATTGTTTCGCTTGCCGCCTCGATAATCGACGTTTGACGAATGATACCTAATTTCTTTGCGCGGTCGGTCAACTCGTTCAGCGTCAATTCGTCGCGCAACGCACAAAATCTTTTCAACAAATTTGTCCCACCGACTGCCGTCCCGTGCACCGTCAAAATATTTCCGTGACGCGAAAAATCTTTTGACAAATAACGGTCAAAAACTACGCCGCGAATTGTCGCCTCGCTGAATTCGGGATTCAAAGCCAGTGTGTTCGGAAAATCTTGCACGTTAAATATCGCGTGCCCGTCAGTTTTCAAATCGCTCAACAATCCGCTGCGAACTTCATTTATTTCGGAAAGGTCAAAAGCCATCTGCTCCGTCAAAAGATATTTCCCGTCTATCGTCTTCGAGTATTTGCGCGGGTGATTCAAAACGCGTTCAACTTCTTGCGCCGGAACATACGATAACTGCTCGTGAATTTGTTCAATCGAAAACGGAACGCCCGCAGGTAATGAACGGACTTTGTATTCAATCACGTCGCCCAATCTAACAAATTTGTTCACCGCAAAATATTTGTCGGCGAAATAATATTGGCTGTCGTTCGTCCGCAACAAAGCTCCCAACACCGCCGGCGTCTTGACGTGCCAGTCAATCAACTTGCCGCGATAACGAGCGAAAAATTCTTCGTAGTAAACTATCATGTTGCCCGCGTTCAAAACTTTATCGACCAACCGGAAGACGCGCCCGCGATTCAACGCCGTTACAAAATAATATTTGCCGCCGTAATAAAACGAAACTTTTTTTATGAAGTTAATCACGCTGAACGACACGGGAATTTCTTCGTCGCTGTATCTGAGCTTGTAGGCTCGGCGGATTTGATTATCGGTAATAAAATCTGCGCGTACACCGTTCGAAAAATTTTCAGATATAACGACGAGAATTTTCTTTAACATCTTATCAGACATCTAAAAAAACCTCCTCATGCTGAAAAATTTTATGTCAACATTATAAATGAAGATTTCCGCGCAGGCAAATATTTTTTACTTAATTATCGCCTTGATTGACTGCAATTCTTTTGTTACAATCGACACAACAGGAAACAAATTTCTTGAATGTTTTGAAAGGCAGGCGATGACTGTATGAGTCAAAAACACATCGGTTTGGTCGAAAAGGATGCGTGGCTTGAGCCGTATGAAAACGCAATTCGCGGCCGCCACGATCACGCGGTTTGGAAAATTTCCCAACTCACGCAAGAAGGCAAACGCTCACTCTCCGATTTCGCCGACGGTCATTTGTATTTCGGTCTGCACCGCACCGCTGACGGCGGCTGGGTCTTCCGCGAATGGGCTCCGCACGCGACCGATATTCATCTGATCGGTGATTTCAACGGCTGGAAAAAAGATGAGGCTTATCGTTGCAAAAGACTTGAAAACGGAAATTGGGAACTTAAACTGCCCGCCGATAAAATGAAGCACGGCGACTTGTACAAAATGAATGTGCGCTGGGACAATGGCGAAGGCGAAAGA
>CAMJAZ010000249.1 GCA_946403735.1 uncultured Selenomonadales bacterium | reverse complement strand
CGCAAAAATCTTCGCTTTCCTGCTTCAGATTTTTGCCGACCTATGAAAAAAATCACAATTTTTTGCCGACCTATAATTTCAAAGGAGAGCAATTAACATGAGCGTGAATTACAAAGAACTCAAAAAGGGCGGGTTCATGCGTCAAAGGCAGCAGAATTATTTTTCCATGCGGCTGAAATGTGTTGGCGGGCATTTTACGGCGGAGCAACTCGGCACGATTAAGAGCGTCGCAGAAAAATTTGGCAAGGGCTATGTTCACTTGACTTCGCGACAGGGAATTGAAATCCCGTTCATTCATCTTGACGACGTGGACGCTGTCAAAAAAGCTCTGGCGGCGGGAAATGTTCAAGTCGGTGTGTGCGGTCCGCGTGTCAGAACGATAACCGCCTGTCAAGGCAATGCAATTTGTCCGTCGGGTTTGATTGATACGCAAAAACTTGCCGCCGAGTTCGATAAACGCTATGGCGGGCGCGAACTTCCGCATAAATTCAAATTTGGTTTCACGGGTTGCCATAACAACTGCCTCAAAGCTGAAGAAAACGACATGGGCGTTAAAGGCGGCGTCAAACCGAATTGGAGCGCGGAAAAATGTATTTTTTGCGGCGTTTGCCAAGCCGTCTGTCCCGAAAAAGCAATCGCCGTCGATAAGTCGGCTAAATCCGTCACGTTGGACGAAAATAAATGTGTTTACTGCGGCAAGTGCATAAAAAGTTGTCCGACTGATGCCTGGCAAGGTCAAAGCGGTTTTGTCGTCTCGTTTGGCGGGCTTTACGGCAATAAAATCGCTGTCGGGAAAAATTTTCTGCCGATAATCTTTGACGAGGAGAAACTTTTCGCTATCGTCGAAGTCGCTCTACAATTTTTCAAGGATCATGCCAAAAGCGGCGAACGTTTCAGAACTATGCTCGAGCGCGTGGGCTGGGAAAAATTTATTTCGGAAGTGGAGGCGGTTGCAAATGCAAGCTGATGATTTTTTGGACATCACTGACGTAGTGTGCCCGATAACTTTCGTTAAAGTCAAAGTTGCGCTCGAAGAACTCGACGACGGACAGATTTTGGAAGTGCGCTTGAACGAAGGTGAACCGATTCAAAATGTACCGCGCAGTTTGAAAGATGAAGGACATAAAATTTTAAGCTTGGACGACTTAGGCAACGGAACTTTTACTTTGCTCGTCAAGAAAGGTGGCTTGAAATGAATTTTGCTACCGAATTATTGCACGGCATCGCGCCCGATAAGTTGACCGGTTCGACAACATTGCCAATATATCAAACTGCCGCCTACAGTCAAGCCACAGCTGAGGATTTGGAAAAAATATTTGCCGGACGCAAGGCGGGCTTTGTTTATACCCGCGTGGGCAATCCGACTACCGCAAATTTTGAGCGGAGAATTGCAAATCTTGAGCGTGGAGCAGGAGCAGTTGCATTTTCATCGGGCATGGCGGCGATTTCAGCGGCTATTTTGAATGTCGTTGAATCGGGCGACGAAATTATTTCAAGTGGAGGACTTTTTGGCGGCACGAGTAATTTTTTCCGCGAACTTAAAAGTTTTGGCGTCTGCGTTCGCTACGTTAAAGAAAATCGCGTTGAAAATTTTTCCGACTTGCTTACTAATCGCACGAAATTGATTTACGCCGAGACGATTGGCAACCCGAAACTTGACGTGACTGACATTTGCGCACTTGCCGAGCTTGCTCACAAAAATAACTTGCCACTTTGTATAGACAGCACGGTAACGACGCCTTATCTTGTACGCCCGATAGAACTTGGCGCGGACGTTGTGATACATTCGACTTCAAAGATGATTAACGGCGGCGGAAATTCAATCGGCGGCATCGTGATTACGGGAAAAAATTTTCATTGGGACGCCGAAAAATTCCCTAAGCTTGCTGAGTATGAAAAATTTGGCGCAATAAGTTATCTCGTTCGACTTCGCGCCAAAATGTTGACGGACTTTGGCGGTTGCCCCGCGCCGATGAATATTTTCCTGACGAACGTAGGGCTTGATACACTTGCGCTCAGAATGGAACGAGTTTGCGACAATGCTTTGACGCTTGCAAAATTTTTATCGGAACAAAAAACTATCCGTGTCAATTATCCCGGCTTGGAAGAAAATTCGTATCACGAGCTTGCGAAAAAACAATTCAGCAATCGATTCGGAGCCATGCTGACGTTGAGATTTGAGACTAAGGAGCGGGCTTTTCGTTTCATCAACGCGTTGAATTACACTTTGAGGGCGTCGAATATCGGCGACGTGCGAACTTTGACGATTCACCCTGCCTCAACCATTTATCTTAACGTTGCCGCCCATGAAAAAGAGTTTGCCGGTGTGACTGAAGATTTAATTCGCGTGAACGTTGGCATTGAAGATATTTCGGACTTGATTGATGACTTTGGACGAGCCTTAAGCAAAATCTGATTTCATAACTCTCGAATAATTTTTTTACGCATGAGTTCGTCTTTATCGAATTCGCTCATCATCTCCCAATCCTTTTCCATTTCGAGGAAGTTACCGTCCAAACGAGCGACAAGTTGCACTGCTTGCGGGTCAAATAAAATCGCGTCGGCGATTATTGTTGCCAATGCGTTGTTCGACAAATTATCGGAGTTGGTAACGCGATAACGAGTACCGACTTTATCACGAGCAACGCGAACTTCCAAAGCGTTCAACTGTTCTTTAACGTGATTGATGCGCGGAATTAGTTCTTTTTCGTGAGTTTCGATTTTCTCCAGCTGGCGAACGAATTTATAATTTTTGCGAAGGATACCAGCGGCTATCTCTTCTATCTTTCTCTGTGATTCATGTTCCAGACAAAGCGAATCCAGCTCCTTTTGTTTCTTTTGTAAGGCAAGCTTAATCTGGTCGAGGCGTTCCTTTTCCATTTTCAGCAATGTCCGCTGTTTCGTCAGATAATACTGAGTTTGCAAGAAAGTCGAGCGCGGTAAAACTTTCCAATCTTCTCTCTGGAATTTCTTTTCTTCCTTGTTATAAGCAAGAAATTTATTGGCGAGGGTCTGCTCAGCTTTTTTATATCTCCTGATTGCTTCGCGCAGTCGCTTATAGTCCCCGTGTACGAAAATATTTTTTGCCATAGCAAGAGCCCGTTGTGGCGAAATAATTTGGTGACGGATAGCAAATTTGTCGGCAAGGGTATTTTCGTATTCTTTTTTCAGTCCATGATACTGTCGACGAATTAGGTCGTACACTTCTCGCGTCTTGAAACTCGATTGTGGCTCTTCCATTGCTTGAGTGAAAAGAGCATTAGAGAGATCAGCAACCGCTTTGTCCAGTTCGTCACTCGCCTTTTTTAACCATTTTAGCGCGTACGTATTCGATTGTAATATTTGGTGAGTAACAAGCTGAATATTCTTCCTGCACTCTGGTGAATCAAGTTTACTTGCTATTTCTCCGATAGATTTTTTCATTTTCAATGAGGAAGTGAACAGCGTAAAGATTTTAGCCTTAACTCCGTCCACAAGTTCGTTGTAAGCTTTTAGTTCCTCTGATAGTTTGTCGTCGGGCTTTTTCAGCGTCATCAAAAATTCTTCCAAATGTTTTTTCTGCGCCAGTGTCTGAAAATAGTTTTGCCAGATTTGTCGTTCTGCTTTGGTCATGTATTCCAGTTTGGCTTGTTGCTCAGCGTCGTGTTGGGAAATAATAAACCGTTTCCATCTATTGACTTC
>CAMJAZ010000248.1 GCA_946403735.1 uncultured Selenomonadales bacterium | reverse complement strand
CGTTCGTGTGCCGCTGGATTTAATTTTTACTAAGAGTGACAATCGCCACGTGTTTATGTACAATGACTTACTCAATTTTATTGACGCTTTCGCTTTGAAAAGATTTGACGATTATGATATGGTCGCCGAATACGCTAAAAATTATGCCATTGAAAAACTTAACGGTTGGAAAGAGACTTTAACGGCAGATGAACGCTAGACTTATACTCTGCTTACCTTAAATGAATATAATCTTTACCTTGACTTCGGGCGGGATTGGTTTGAAGATAACCCCATTCAAGTGATATTCGATAAAAATAAATTTTATATCGATGATGAATATTTGTTTAGAGTTATTTTCTTCATTTCAAAAGGCATTCTGCATATTCCCGCAAAAATGTCACGTCAGGATTATGACTCATATATAAATCGTGCCGTCGTGGATAAAGCTGTTGAGTACGCAAAAGATTATGATTTAGGCGCTTATTCGATGATAGAACACCCCTACTTTTACAATCTTTATGCGCCACGAGATATTGGCGGAAATTCTAGATTCGTGGTCATTGGCAAATTTTTAGATGAAATTAAATTAGACGTTAAAGATATGAATATCGTTGACGTTGGCTCATACGTCGGCATTATGTCAAGATTTTTCGCACGCTTAGGGGCAAATGTCACGTCCGTAGAAATGAATGAAAAAGAAATTGCCTTTGAGGCGATATTAAATAACCTTCTGCATTGTGAAAATATTGAAATGTTTTGTGGAGTAATTCAAGACTTCAAGGCGAATAAAACTTTTGACTTAGCAATACTGATGAACGTTTTGCACTGGCATTTAACGACAGGAATAGCTGAATAAATTGTTCAAGCAGTGGATAAAATCACTAGCAAATATTTGTTGTGGGAATCGGGCGACAATCCTTACTATGAAAAAGAACTTATCAAAAAATATTCGTCCTTCAGCAAGTATACTAAAATTTGTACGACAATCGGAGCAGGTAAAATTCGTGAATTAGGATTTTGGTCAAAGTAAATTAAAAGCAGGTGCTTTAAAATGTTAAATGACGCGCTTTTCTATCAGCCTTATGAAATTATTGGTGGTGAAAAAATTATGTCGGCAGCGGCGGCGAATCCTTATCACAGTAGCATTATAGTTAGACTTATCGCAAAAATTGGCGTTTATGCATTGGAAAATAAAATTGGATACGCTTTTCCTGATAACGTCGACGTACATTTTGCAGACGGTAGCGTTTTTAAGCCAGATTTTATTTTTATAAGCAAAGAAAATGCCGAAATTATAAAATGGAAAGGCGCAATTTACGGCGTCCCAGATATGGTCATCGAAGTGCTTTCAAAGTCCACAATGCACCGTGACGTTACAATAAAAAAAGATGCTTACGAATCTAATGGCGTCAAAGAATATTGGATTATCGATCCCTGGAAAGAAAGTATCTCGGTGTACATTCTGCGCGGCGGCAAATTTGAACTCGACGACGAATATATTTATTACGATGAAGATGAAATAAAAATTCTTACCGATGAGGAGAAAGCTAGCGTTAAGCACGAAGTACCAGTTAAAAGCGTCGACGGCTTGACGATAAATTTAAAAGATATTTTCGATTGGATAAACTTTTGAAAAAATTTGCATTCGATTTAGACGGCACAATCACAAAAGCTGAAACGTTACCTATTTTAGCGCGTGAACTCGGTATCGCCGCGCAGATGAAAATTTTGACGGAATTAACGCTTGCAGGAAAAATTTCCTTTGAAAAATCTTTTCGCCTGCGCTACGAAATGTTGAAAAAAATTCCGCCGAAAAAAATTGCTGAAATTATGGACGCCGTCGAACTTGACGAAGAAATTTTCAACTTCATTCGCGAAAATAAATTTCAATGCGCCGTCGTGACTGGAAATTTAGATTGTTGGATTGAACCTATTGCCGCGAAGTTAGGTTGTGAAATTTTTTCCTCCACCAGTGAACTTGATACTAACGGCGTACCTATACTGAAAAAAATTTTGCGAAAAGATTTTGCCATTCAGCGCTTGAAAGAAAGTTGCGACAAAGTTATAGCGATTGGCGAAAGTTTTAATGATGTGGCAATGTTTAAAGCGGCTGACATTTCAATAGCTTATGGCGGTGTCCACAAGCCAGTTGACGCCGCTATTTTTGTTGCCGATTATTTAATCAACGATTCCGCCACTTTATGCCGTCTTTTAAAAAGTCTTTGACATTTCCCCGCCGTCTATTTTAAAATGAAAGAAAAAATTTTCATTGTAAATTTTTGAGGAGGGAAAAGTTTTTAAATGGATCTGGATGACGCATTTAAAAATAAACTCGCCGAACTTTTGACGAGTGACCAAATTATTTTCAACGCGCCAATGTGTGAACAAACTACTTTCAAAATTGGTGGTGCGGCTGACGTTTTAATTTTTCCCTCAAGCATAGCAGAAGTTGCAGCCGTCATTAAACTTGCTAACGCCTTCAAAGTTCATTATACGATTCTCGGCAACGGTTCAAACGTTTTAGTTTTGGATAAAGGTATACGCGGCGCTGTCATAAAGTTTAGCGATAAATTCTTTGGCAAAATTCGCGTCGACGGTGAAAAAATAATTGCTGACGCTGGCGCAACACTTAAATCCGTTTCAAACTTCGCGGCGGAAAATTCTTTAAGTGGGCTTGAATTTGCTGTAGGTATTCCTGGCAGTATCGGCGGCGCAATTTATATGAATGCTGGCGCTTACGGCGGCGAAATGAAAAATATTGTTGCGAAAGTTACGGCGATTTCTCCTGCAGGTGAAATTGTTTCTTTCAACGCTGATGAATTAAATTTAGGTTACCGTCAAAGTATTTTCCAACAAAATGGTTGTGTAATTTGCGAAGTCGAATTGAATTTGACGCACGGAAATTTTGATGAAATTAAAAGTCAAATGGCTGACTTTACGTACAGACGCGAAAGTAAACAGCCGCTTGAATTTCCAAGTGCTGGAAGTACGTTTAAACGTCCGCAAGGATATTTTGCAGGAACGCTGATTGATAAAACTGGCTTGAAAGGCTTGAAAGTTGGCGGCGCAATGGTTTCTGAAAAGCACGCGGGATTTGTCGTCAACGCGGGAAATGCTACTGCCGCAGATGTTTTGAATTTGATTGAGGAAGTACGCCGCCGCGTTATGGAAGTTCACGGCGTCACGCTTACCCCTGAAGTTAGAATTATTGGTGAATAAATTTCTAAAAGTTAAAATTGAGGTGACATACAATGTCAGAATTAAGAGCAGAGGCTATTTCTTTAATGGAAAAAATGCCCGAAGAATATCTTTTTGCGATTGTTCAGTATTCACAAAATTTTTTGAAAGATAAAGATTATGCCTAACATCAAGTTAGAGTGTCACTTTGGCAGCAAGACCCAGATAAATATGAAGATGAAATTCAAGAATATGTAAATCGTTGGGTAAAAGAAACGCGTAGTTAAAGTAAATAATAAAAAAATATTTAATATATTTAATCTTAACAAACTTCAACTTTTGATAGCCTAAAAGTACTGATATAAACTAACTTTAACTTAGGGGCTGTTGGTAAATTAAAAGTGAATGGCAGAAGCGGCAAGAAACACAAGTATCTTCTAATTCCTTTTATCTGGAATACATACCTTGCCACCTTTTTTTACGAATTTTTTCTGAACTGAAGGCTCTGTCAGCAATTTACCTTTC
>CAMJAZ010000247.1 GCA_946403735.1 uncultured Selenomonadales bacterium | reverse complement strand
TACCTTTTAAAGCCGATTGACGCTGAAAAATTTTCTCAAGTACTCGATCAAGCTTTGACTGAAATTCAAATGATTCAAAGTCAAGCTGAAAATTTTTTGCTCATCAAAGTTGACGGCGTCACTAAAAAGATTTTCCTGCAAGATATTTTGTACATTGAAAGCCAAAATAAAAAAGTCGTCATTCATACGGCGACTGAAATTTTTGAAACGTACGGCAAAATGGACGCTTACGAATTGGCTTTGAACAAAAACTTTTTCCGCTGTCATCGCGGCTACCTTGTCAACTTTGCGAAAATTTCTGCGTACACTTCCGATACGATTCAACTTTGCAACGGCGAAAAAATTTTTATTTCCGCTAAAAAATTTCCCGACTTTGTAAAAAATTTTCTTCATTACGCGCAAAGTGGCGGCTTGATAAATGTTTGAACACGAAATTTTAGACGTTGCAGTAGGAATTGTAGCTGGCGTCATCAGCTTTTTGTACGCTGAAAAATTTTTGCCGCGCAGATTCACTAATCGACGCCGCGCCATTTTAATTTGGGCGATTGTCTACGCCGTCGAACAAATTACCGTTTCAAACTTGACGACGCTTTTTTCGCCGTACGAACGATTTATAATCATTTTCCCGCAAATTTTAACTTTATTCGTGCTACAAAGAATTTTTTTCGTGACGGATAAAGCGCGGGAATTTTTTATTTTGGCAAGTTTTATCGTCGGCTGGGACATCTTACGATTTATCGCAAGTCCGCTATCTCATATAATTTTCAGCGTATGGAGTCCAATTTGGATAGAAATTTTTAATTCGCTCATTGAAAATTATCCCGATTCGACTGACGAAATAATTTTTGAAATGGAAATTTTAAACCGCGTTGTAATGTTTATCGTACTGACATTTTGCCGCGCAGTTCAATTTGGAATTTTAATTTTGTACCTGCGAATCATTGCGAAAAATTTTGCACGCCGCGATTATGAAATAAATTTTCGTGACAGTTTATTTTTAATTTTCCCTTGCGTGACAATTCTTTTAATCGACGTAACTTTAAGGTTGACGGCATTTTCCGTACAAAACGGCGCAATGTTTTTGATTTACGAACGCGAGCCTGTGACGATTTTATTACTGCCGCTTGTCAGTTTGCTACTTTTGGGAGTGATAATTTCGGTGGTGATTCTGTTTCAAAATTTGATTCGCTACAAGGACGAAGAACAGAAACGCTTACTTTTGGAAAATCGCGCAGTCGAAGTTCATCACGAAATTGAGGAGCTACAAAATATTTATGCCGATATTCGCGGCTTGCGTCACGATTTGCGCAACCATATTGCGAATATTTTTTCGTGCGTCAAGGGTAATGCTGAACTTGAAAATTATCTACGCGGAATGACAGCGACGGTTGAAAAATTAGATTTTCACGACAAGACGGGCAATCCAATCACCGATATAATTTTGCACCAAGTACGTCAACGCGCTGTGAAAAATTTTGTACGATTCGACGCCAATTTTCAGTACGCGAAAAATTTTGACGTGTACGATGTGGCGATAATTTTAAATAACGCGCTTGAAAATGCGTTGGAAGCTTGCGAAAAAGTTAGCGGCGATAAATTTATTTCGGTGCATTCGTACTGGCGCGGCAATTTATATTTCATTGAAGTTGAAAATAATTTTGACGGCGAACTTGAAAAAAATTTTGCAACGACGAAGGCTGATAAAAATTTGCACGGGCTGGGGCTACAAAATATTAGGCGTTGTGCGAAAAAATATTTGGGCGACGTTGACATTAAAGTAGACGGCAAAATTTTTAAGTTGACGATTATGTTGTATCAGTCAAAAAATTTTGAATGAAGAAAGTTTAGCGTCCGAACTTTCGTCGAATCTTTTTCAGACAATCTGATTAACTCTTCGCGAATAAATTTTGCATTGGGTACGAATTGCGGAGGCTCAATTAAATTTCCGTGTCGATCTATAAAAATGACGGTCGGCACGATTTTTATTTTTGTCAGTAAAGGCTCGAAGTCGTCATTAACTTTCAACTGCACGATTGATGAAAAATTTTTTACCTGCGCGGCGTCGAAGTTTTTATCGCCAATCAAGCCGATAACTTGACAATTCGGCGGCAAATCTTTTAAAAATTCGTCTAAACTTCCCAGCATTTTCAAGCAAGGTTCACTGTTCGTCGTCCAAAGTAAAATCGCCGTCAATTTACCGTCAAAAATTTTGTTTGTGAAAACGTTGCCAGATAAATCTTCCGTCACGAATTGCGGAAAATTTTTTGGCACGTCGTCAATAGATCGAAGGAAAATAAATCCTACGACAAACAAAATTAAAATCGCAACTGCAAATTTCATAATTCACACCCAAAAAATTATCATTCACGCCAAAATTTTTATCGTACAAAATTCTTTGCCGATAAATTTTTTGAAGGGAGTGAGTGAAAATGCCAGTGAAAGTTGGAAACAGCTACGTTTCGGAGGCGGCGTACGAATACGCGAAGGCTCAAACTGATGAAAGCGCTACGTTGAAAAGTTTAGCTGAAAAATTTCCCAATTTAAAATTTTCTATTGGAACTGCGCCTTTTAGCGGAAATGGCTTGAATAACGTTGCCATTGCGCCGAATATCCTGCGCGAAATGGAAAACGATCCCGACAAAAAATTGGAATATGAAGCGTTACTGTACGACGTTGCGAATTTGAGTCCGCCGCCGTCGAATATGAATGTAAAATCTCAAGGCGTCATTATCGACGAAAACGGCGGAATGAGTATGTGGTCGATTGGTGAAAGTAAAAGTGAAAAAATTCCTGTTAAGCGTGAAGAAATAAAATCTTGGTGGGAAAAATTGCTTGAAAAACTTCACGAAGATAAAAGCGCCGACGTAAAAATTTCTGCTAAAGGTTTATCCGCGCTTAATGCTGACGGCGAAAAAGTTAATGGTAAAGTTGCCTTCAATGCCGATAAACGCGCCCGCCAACTTGCCGCCGCTACGTCTAAAAGTCAAGTTCGCGCCATTTTAAATTTATTGCAAACAGACTTAGAACAATGCAAAGACGGCGTGAAAAATCAAATGTGCGACGAAGACGAAGTGAAAAAAGTTGAAAAGATGATTGAACGCGCTGAAAAGCGTTTGAATGAAGTTGACGATACCGAAGAAAAATTTTCTGTAGACGTTTTGATTTAAGGAGGAAATTTTATGCGAATGTTTGGATACGGAAATTTGCTTGCAACTATGAGTTTGAGTAACCCGCGACTTACACGAAATATTTTTTCGCGAATTATGAACAATCGCGTTGATACAAGCGCCAAAAAAGTTAAAAATACTTTGTCTGACTACGATAAAAAACTTGCTGAAGCTTACGACAAAAAATCTTCCGACAAAAAAATTTCTGATGACGCCAAAAAAGTTTTAGCCGCGCAGTTGAATCAAACGCCGCTTTATACAGAAAAATCTTCACTGCACGCGGGATATTCGACGCTTGGAAATTTTTTTAACTACCTGCTGTAGGCTTGAAAATTTTCTCCTGCGTCACAATTAAATGGATCGACACATTGACTTTCAAAAAAATTTTTGTTAGCATTTCATAAAATTATATGTTAGCAAATTTTTTTGTGATGTAGGAGGTAGATTCCCTTGATTTCAAGTACAGATTTTCGGACAGGTTTAACGATTGAGATTGACGGCAACGCATGGCAAGTTGTTGAGTTC
>CAMJAZ010000246.1 GCA_946403735.1 uncultured Selenomonadales bacterium | reverse complement strand
TTTGGAAGTTGAGTAGGGGTAAAATCCGCCAACTTCTGCAAATAAATAAACTGGGTTGGGACATCGACCCTTGCAGGAGACCGAATAAGACTTAATTTTTTAAGCATTGGTCGATGATAGCAGAATCTCCCGTCTTTAGGCTCGGGAGTATGTCAAAATACAAATTATAAGGGGAACTTTTTGTAGGTGAATTTTTTTTGGAAATTTTTTTAGCAGAGTATCTAGGCTTTTGTTACGGCGTCAAGCGAGCGATTAAAATTGCTAGAGCCAATGTTGGCGGCAAATGTTGTACGCTAGGACCGATAATTCACAATCCGCAAATGGTTGAAAAACTTCGTGCGGAAGGTGTGGACGCGGCGGAAAATTTGTCGGCGATTGACGAAGGCACGGTGATAATTCGTTCACATGGCGTTGGACCGAAAGTTTACGAAGAAATTAAAGCTAAAGGCTTAAAAATTGTTGACGCTACTTGTCCGCATGTGAAAAAGGCGCAGTTATCAGCTAGGGAATTGGTACAGCAAGGCTACGACGTTGTCATAGTTGGTGAAAAAAATCATCCCGAAGTTAAAAGCATCTTTGAATGGGCGGAAAAACGTACGACGATTATTGAGACTGTAGCGGAGGCTGAAAGTTTTGCACCGTGCCAAAAGTTGGGCATTGTATCACAAACAACTGTATCCAGTGAACATTTTGAAAAAGTCGTCCTGCAACTTTTGAGGAAGTCCAGCGACATAAAAATTTTACGAACAATTTGTACAGCGACTGATCAAAGGCAACAGGCGGCAATGGAACTTGCTGAAAAAGTTGACGTGATGATTGTTATCGGCGGCAGGAACAGTGCGAATACAACTAAGCTTGCTAAACTTTGCGAAAAAAAATGTAAAACTTATCACATTGAAACTGCAAATGAAATTTCCCATGATTGGTTTGCCCAGTCACAAAAAGTCGGAATAACCGCTGGTGCGTCGACGCCAGATTGGATTATAAAGGAGGCTGAAGAAAAACTTCGTGAAATTTAAAATTTAGCCGTTGTCAAAAAATCCTTGTACGGTTGCAAGGTACTTTATCAGAACAGAAGACTGAAATTATTTTTTTAGTATTAACGAGGAAAGGAAAAAGCTACGCGGATGGAATCGGCTGTATGTCAGCGAGTATGGTCGATGGGTTATTGTCACAGGTAAATTTTTAGCTTTCAGCTGTCAGCTTGTAGAAAAATTCTAAAAGCTAACACCTAAAAGCTAAGCAGTGACGTGGCGAATTAACGCCATAGTGTTTTTTGTGGAAAGTGTAGTAAAAACAGCTGTAGTTTTACATTTTCCGAAATCTCAGTAGCAGGTTACAGAGAAGTGTCAGACGATATTAAAAACGTAGAGGACATGGGAAGTTTGCTCGAAGCGGCAGGAGATATGCACGATTTAAAGGCGGGCGACATTGTTGAAGGTACTGTTGTACAAGTCAATCGTAATGAAGCTTTCGTCGATATTGGTTACAAACAGGAAATTCCTGTACCGAAAAAAGAGCTTGCGTTTCCAGAACCCGAATCTGCAGAAGACGTTGTAAAAGTCGGCGATAAGATTGAAGTTTACATTCAATCTCTTGGCGGCGAAAACGGCGGGACATTGTCCAAAATTAAAGCAGACCGTATGTCAAATTGGAAAGAAATGGAGGCAATTAAAGAGAACGGCGAAACAGTCGAAGCCGAAATCAAACAGATGGTCAAAGGCGGTCTCGTTGCTTCCGTTAAAGGACTGCGCGGCTTTATTCCTGCATCTCAAATGGAACTTCATTACGTTAAAGATTTGTCTGTCTATGTTGATCAGACCGTCGAAGTTGTGCCGATTGAAATTGACAAGCATAAACAGCGCCTTGTACTTTCGCGTCGTCAAGTTTTGGAAAAGGAACGCGAAGATAAACAGCGTGAAGTTTTTGATAAAATTGAGGCGGGACAAACGCTTAAAGGTACGGTCAAGCGTCTTGTAGACTACGGCGCATTTATTGACATTGGCGGCGTTGACGGATTAGCGCACATTTCCGACCTTTCATGGGAACGCGTAACTCAACCGTCCGACGTGCTTAAAGTTGGCGACGTTATCGACGTTTATGTTAAAAATGTTGATCCCGAAGCGCATAGAATTTCCCTTTCAGTTAAAAATACTCAACGCGATCCTTGGCTTGATAAAGCTGAAAAATACGTTGAAGGCGATTATATCGAAGGCAGAATCGTTAAATTGGCGAAATTTGGCGCGTTCATGGAAATTGAACCTGGCTTTGACGGCTTAATCCCAATGGGTGAACTTAGCGATCGTCGTATTGAAAATGCTGAAGAGGCTGTTCAAGTTGACGACATTGTCAGAGTTAAAATTATGCGCGTTGACCAAAAACGCAAACGCATTTCCCTTTCAATCAATCGTGCTAAACGCGACGCTGATAACTCCAACTATAATAGGCGTTATCGTTCAAATGATGAAGAGTAAACTTTAGCTGACATTTTAATTTAATTTTCAACTGCAATTTTAACTGACATCATATAAAATTTTAAAATCCCTTCGCAAACTGCGCGGAGGGTAATTTTTTTTGCGATAAAATTTAGTTAGGTCGTGTTTAATAATTTTTATTTTTATAAACTACTTTTCTTTTGGCGCAAAAGAATTAAGAATTAAGAATTTTTTCATTAATTCCTAACTTTTCAGCAGGCGCTGGGAAATGCCGCTAAGCACCATTATTTTTTTCCTCACTATTTATTCAACACCACCTAGTAGGTAGTATAGTAGTTTTTTTCCCTACCTACTACCCTCTACCCCCTATCCCCTACCCCCTACCTTCTAATCACTATTAAACTGCGCGGAGGGATTTTTTTGCGATAAAATTTTTTGTGAATTGTGGACAAAAGCAAAGATTTGTAGTAGGATTTTAAAAATGGATTATAAATTTTTTTAGGAAAGGGAGCGTTTTTTATGGCGATTAAAAGAATCGGCGTACCGAACGGAACTTCAGGACGATCTTCGGGACTTTCTTTCCGAAATGTTCAATCGGGGCAAAGTCAAAGTTCACAAGGTTTAAGGCAATCACAACGTACACGCGACGTAACGTCACAAGGTCAGCAAAGTTCAGCCTACCAAATTAATTTCACGCCCAGAAGTTTCTTTATCGAAGATGATTTTAATGACATTACGATTGAGGAATTGGCGCAGTTTATGGATCGCGACGACGATTTTGTAGAGGAAGCGTCAACTGAAGAGGCGCAGTCACAAGAGCAGCAACAGCCAGAACCTCCGCAACCTGAACAGCCTGTTGACAAACGCAAAGTAGCGGCAGTTGCGGCTTACGATTGGTTTGCTACTCTTTAGGTTTTAGGTGTTAGCTTTTAGGAAATATGATTCAACTTGAAAATGTCACAAAATCTTTTGGCGAACGTACAATTTTTTCTGACGTTAGCTTTAGGATACAGGACGGCGAAAAATTAGGCATTGTCGGCAAAAATGGCGCGGGGAAGTCAACGCTACTGAAAATTATGATTGGCGTTGAAGACTTCGACGCAGGGAAAATCGGCGGACTTCGTAGCGAAGACGTTGGATACGCTGAACAAATGCCAAATTTTTCTTGCCCAACTTTACTTGAAGAAATGATTAGCGGCGGTGCTGAAGAATTTCAAGCGCGAAAAATTTTGTACGGCTTAGGCTTTACCGAATTTGAACTTG
>CAMJAZ010000245.1 GCA_946403735.1 uncultured Selenomonadales bacterium | reverse complement strand
TTTTCGTCAAATCTTCTTCAGCTGGAGTATCCATAAGACAATTTACCGCCGCAAGATATTTTTGGCTGTCATTATCAATCGTAATTTCGCGTTTAACTGGAATAAGGCTCATACCAGCTTGGTCGGGATAATAAACTGTAACTTGCATTGATTTAACTTCATTTGTAGGCGCTGGCTTTTCAACTTTAGTCGTCGATTCAGCTTTTTTGTCAGGATTTTCAACAGGCGTCGTAACGGCAGGCTTTTTAGGATCATCACTAGGCGGCTCACCTTGTGGCGGATTTTTTTCACACCCTGCAGTTAAAAGCAACATTGCGGTCATTACCGATAAAAGAATTTTTTTCATAGGTTATATAAATCCTCCTCTAAAGTTATTCATAGAAAAATCGGTTAATGGCGGCAACTATCGCCTGCGCTAAACGGTCTTGGTATTCGTCATCAGCCAAAAGGCTTTCTTCTTCGTAATTCGTGATAAAGCCCAATTCAATAAGCGACGCGGGGCAAGCAGAATGTTTTATGACGTAGAAATTGGCGGACTTAATACCACGATTATTTAAGCCGCCGTAGCGCAAAAGTTCATCATTCAACAGCGCGGCAAGTCGATAACTTTCAGGACTTGCGGAGTAGTAAAAAGTTTCCATACCGTTGGATTGGGGATTGGAAAAGGCGTTGCAGTGAATGCTGATAAAAATTTCGGCGTCGTACGGAGCTTTAGCAACACGTGCGCCAAGTTCTTCGGTATTCGACGCATTTGGCGACGCAACGTCAACATCAGTTCTGCGCGTCATTATGACGTTAGCGCCAGCATCAGCCAACATTCTTTCAGTTTTCAAGGCAACTGCTAAAGTAACTTCCTTTTCAGTCAAGCCGCTAGGACCAACTGCGCCCCTGTCAGAGCCACCGTGTCCCGCGTCCAAAACTATAACGTGACCGCTTAAATCGCCGCTGAAATTTCCTGCGTATGGACTGCGCGTCTTTTTAGTCTTAACAACGTCAATTATAACCTGTGAAAAACTTTTTCCGAAGTTATCAGCCTTCATTGACGCGGTGTAGCCGTCAACTTCAAAGTCAATCATCATGGCGAAGTTAATTGTCGTCTGCGCGTCGTCGTAGTCGATAGAAACGTTTTCGATAATATTTTTAGCTTGAATGTTCCTCCTAATAATTTTATTAATGCGACCAGGCGAAGTGTCATTCATAGAAAGGGTCATCATATCGCCCGCCGCGTTCAAGTTAATATCACTGTCACTAAGTCTGCCGCGATAGTCAATTTGAATCCGTACGGTTTCTCTGTCCAAATTGTACGCGACGATGTTTAACAATTCAGCTTGAGGTTTCGCCGCCTCTGCCGTAGTAAAAAGGGTTAAGCTTAAGGTCAATATTAGGGTAAATAATCCAAAGATTTTTTTAATCATATCATCACTCCGTGTTAGCTTTTAGCTTTTAGGAAAAAATTCTTCATTCTTAATTCTTAATTAATCTAACAGTTGCCGCGCAGTTTCAAAGGCGGCTTTAGTTTTAGCTTCGTCATAAGAAATTTTAATCGTCAAATAATCGCCGTCACTTACGTCGTCGGGCAAGCAACTAGCTGGTATGACAATCTGCGCGGAATATTCGTCTTCGCTGTCGTCAAGCAACAGTACCGCATCTGCCGTACCGTCTTCAAGCTCTTCGATTCTGTCAAGGTAGACGCTTAAAACTTTTTCGGCGGAAGTTGTTTCATTGGAATTTGATTCGTCAGAAATATTTTCAGCGTCTAAATTATTTTCGTTAAGCTCGTCAAGATTTATTTTTGTTTCTTCTTTTCGGCTATCCATGCTTTTACCCAGTCCTCCTTTTTTTCAGGCGTGACTGAAAAATTTTTGCCGTCAGTCTCAATAATGACTGTACCATTTTTCCACGACCACAAAATATTTTGGCTATTAATGCCAGCGTTCAAATAATTTTGCAAAGGTTCAACGTGAGGATGCCCATACGTATTTCCGCCACGTACTTCGGGTTCACCAGCTGAAATTAAGACGTACTCGGGATTGACAACACGCACAAAGTTTTCAGATGAAGAAGTACGACTGCCGTGATGACCCACTTTTAAAATGGTGCTTTTAAGGTTGCTTTCGTCATTATCAGCCCAAATTTCACTTTCAACTTTTAATTCGGCGTCACCAGTGAACATCATAGTAAAATCTTTGTAGTGAAGGCGTCCAACGATTGATTCATTGTTAGGATCAGTTTTCTGCTTGCCGTCATTAACAGATTTTACTAAATCTTTCGGCGGGTAGAGAACTTCAAATTTAACGTTGCCGCCAAAGTCTACAACGTCGCCAGCTTTCAAGGTACTGTGTTTAATGCCGCGTTCCTTCAGCGCCTTCATATAGTTAATGTAAAGTTTTGACGTTGACGCAATGCCATTGTCGAAAACTTCCTTAACGGTGTACTTGCTATCTTTGAGAAGTAGTTCAATTCCGCCAATATGGTCAGCGTGAGGATGCGTCAAAATAATTTTGTCAAAAACGGTAACGCCAGCTTTGTTAAGTTCATATTCAAGTTTTTGGCGTTCGTCTTTATCTGAAGTATCAATCAAAATATTTTGCGTCGAAGTTTGAATCAAGAAAGAATCGCCCTGCCCGACGTTTAGCATGGTAATTTTCAAATCAGATTTAAAATTTGCAACGTTTGTCTCGACGTTGCTTGACGAAGGTTTTGGCTCAACGTCTGCAGAATTTTTTCCCGACGATGAACCACAGCCGCTTAACAAAAAAATAAGGAGAATTAGCGGCAATAAAAAAGTTTTCCTCATTCGACCACTCCTTCATAGTTGTACAAAATTAATGTTACTGAAAATCATTTGAAAATTATACAACATTTTAATTTTGTTGGAAAGTAGCTTAAATAAAAATCGGAATAATATTTTGGAATTAATTTTTTAAGTACTTGACAATTTAAAATATAATTGAAATAATTTTTGCATTGAGTAGTAAGTAGTTTTTCATTACACATTTTGCATTACGCATTCCTAATTATTAGAAGGGGAGAGTTTTTGTGAACTTTAAAATTTTAGGATTGTTTATCCTAGTCATTGTAGTTGCAGTTGGCGCTTATACATTAGGTTCAAATAATTCCCATCCTGTACAATCTACGACACAAACTCAACCTGTAAAAAATGACGTTGTACAAAATAAAAGTGTCGTAAAATCTTTTTTTGAAGTTCACGAAATAACAACTGAATATCAGGAACTGTTGGGAAAGACAATTTCAACGCGCGGCATTGTTCAAAGTCTAAACGAAGGCAAGGGACATGTTTTCTTTGAGTTGAAAGACCCTCAAAATAATTCTACAATTAGAGGCGTCCTCTTTGCTAAAACTAATTCTGATAATGTTGGCAGAAAAGAATTACTCCTGCAAAGTCGCGATACAGGCTCGATAATTTATTTGAAGGGCGAAATTGACGTTTACAAAGGCGAATTAGAAATTAAGGCGTGGAAGGTGCAGGACTTTGAATTTTGAACATAAAACTGATTGGCGTTATGAACTGACTGACCTTTCAATAGTTTGTGTAACAACAGGCTTACTAATTTTTTTTGGTGACAATCTCACTTTATCGGCGCTGATATTTGCATTGTCGGCGGCGTTCACAATTTATTTAGCGTCCGTACGAAAAAATTTAGAATGGAAAATTCAATATCACTGGTTAGTTTTAGCC
>CAMJAZ010000244.1 GCA_946403735.1 uncultured Selenomonadales bacterium | reverse complement strand
ACGCCGATGGTACTGAGCTGGAAACGGCTTGGAAGAGTAGGTATTCGCCGATTAATTAAAATCCCCAGTTGTAGGGGATTTTTTTTATACTAAATTTTAAAGATAGGAAAATTTTTATATTTCATCAAAAAAATTTATGACTGATTAAATTTTTTTATAGCCGTCAGCAGGCGGAAATTTTATTGACAAAGTATCCAATGAAATTTATAATTTTTACTTGACATAATGTCAGATAAAATTTTGAAGGTGGTACAATGAATTATATTAAACTTGGCAATTCAGATTTAAATGTTTCGCGAATTTGTTTAGGTTGTATGGGATTCGGCAACGCGGCTACTGGTCAGCATTCGTGGACGCTTGACGAAGAAAAATCTCGTGAAATTATCAAACACGCGCTTGATAGCGGCATAAATTTTTTTGACACAGCGATTGCTTATCAAAATGGTACAAGTGAAGAATTTCTTGGACGCGCCATAAAAGATTTTGCGAAACGTGACGAAGTTTTTATCGCTACAAAATTTTTGCCGCGCTCAACTGAAGAAATTGAAAACGGCGTAAGCGGTCAACAGCATATTGAAAATTATCTCGACAAAAGTTTAAATCATCTCGGTATGGATTACGTCGACTTGTATATTTATCATATGTGGGATTATCAAACGCCGATTTATGACATTTTGGACGGATTAAACAACGCCGTTAAAGCTGGCAAAGTTCGCTACATCGGTATTGCAAATTGTTACGCTTGGCAACTTGCGAAGGCTAATGCGCTTGCTGAAAAAAATAATTTTGCAAAGTTCATTTCCGTACAGAATCACTACAATTTACTTTTCCGCGAAGAGGAACGCGAAATGGCGCCCTTCTGCGCGGAGGACAACATTGCAATGACGCCGTACAGCGCATTGGCAAGCGGCAGACTTTCACGTAAACTTGGCGAAACGTCTAAACGTATGCAGGAGGATAGCTACGCAAAATTTAAATACGACGCGACGGCGGAAATTGATTCAAAGATTATAAATCGCGTTGATGAATTGGCGACAAAGTACGGCGTTACTATGACGGAAATTTCTTTAGCGTGGCTTTTAACAAAAGTTGATTCGCCAGTTGTCGGCGCAACGAAATTTCATCACATTGACGGCGCGGTTAAATCTGTCAACCTTCAACTTTCCGCCGAAGATATTGCCTACCTTGAGGAATTGTACACGCCGCACGCATTGGTAGGCGTTATGGCGCAGAATAAACCGAATGCAAATAAAAATTCTCAAGTTTGGATGAAAAACGCCCCTAAAAATTGAGAGGAGTTTTTAACAATGAAATTCATGAAAAAATTTTTGACTGCGGCAATTTGTCTTGGACTTTTAACGCCATTTGCCGCGCAGATTGACAACGTTGCATTTGCCAGCGACGCAGATAAATCAGCGACAAGTAAAATTAAACCTGAAAAATTGAACCTTACAAGCGAATGGGACAAAGTTTTTCCGCAAAGTAAAAATGTTAATCATCGCAAAGTAACTTTCGTCAATCGCTACGGAATAACGCTTGCCGCTGATTTGTACGAGCCTAAAAATTACACGGGTAAACTTCCAGCCATTGCAGTTTGTGGACCTTTCGGCGCTGTTAAGGAACAATCATCTGGACTTTATGCGCAGAATATGGCGGAACGTGGATTTTTGACAATCGCGTTTGACCCGTCATTTACTGGTGAAAGCGGCGGCACTCCACGTTTTGTAGCATCGCCTGACATTAACACGGAAGATTTCTGCGCGGCGGTAGATTATCTTTCGACGCTGAATAATGTTGACGCTAACCGAATCGGCATAATTGGCATTTGCGGCTGGGGCGGAATGGCATTGAATGCGGCGGCGATTGACACGCGCATTAAAGCTACTGTCACGTCGACAATGTACGATATGAGTCGCGTTATTGCCAACGGCTACTTTGACTATGATAAAACTACGACGCAGTTGGAAAATGAACGCCAGCAAAATCGTTTGAATTTGAATCGTCAACGTACACGCGATTATAAAAGCGGCACGTACGCCCGCGCAGGTGGCGTAGTCGATCCACTTCCTGACGACGCTCCGCAATTCGTCAAAGACTATTACGACTACTACAAAACTAAACGCGGCTATCATAAACGCTCACTTAATTCCAATGACGGCTGGAACGTGACAAGCGCTCTTTCATTTATGAATATGCCGTTGCTCTGCTACGTCGACGAAATTAAAACGCCCGTCCTTTTGATTCACGGCGAAAATGCGCACTCAAGATATTTTTCTGAAAGCGCCTTTGAAATGATGTCCCCTACTGGCAATAAAACTTTGATGATTGTTGAAGGCGCTAGCCACGTCGACTTGTACGACAACTTGGACGCCATACCTTTTGACAAGATTGAAGAATTTTTCAATGACAATTTGTAAAATTGTTAAGTAAATTTGCCGTCAGTTACATTGTAACCATTGGGAACTTTAGAATTATTTGTAAGGAGTTGGTAACAATCGAATTTCGCGAAATTACGAAGGACGATAAAAAATTTTTTGATAAATATTTAAGCTTAACCTATCATGAAAACTCTGCATTTAACTTCACAAATTTTTATATGTGGCGAAAATATTATCAAGCGCGTTTTGCAGTTGAAGACGACGTTTTATTTGTTCGGTACGGCGAAAAATTTTTACAGCCTTTCTGCGCGGATGATAAAATTGAAAACGCTGTCCGCAAAATTATTGATGAGTACAAAAAAAATCCTTCGTCCGAATTTCTTTTCATCAACGCGGAAAAAAATTTTGTCGAACAGCTTGAAAAAATTGACAGCTTGAACTTTGAATTTCTGCCGCAACGTGACAGATTTGACTACGTTTACTCTTCGCAGGATTTAATAAATTTGTCTGGCAGAAAGTATCATCAGAAAAAAAGTAACATTAACGCTTTCAGAAATGCTTATCCTGCCGCGCAGTACGTTTCAGATTTCACAGACGAAATTAAAAATTTGTGCGTCGAACGAATGAATATTTGGTACACGGAACACGACTTGACCGAATATCCCGCGTTGCCGTTTGAACGTGACGCTATACAAGAATTGCTTGACGACTTCGACTTTTTCAACATAAAAGGCGGCGCGTTACTTTTCGCTGGTAAAGTTATAGCTTTTTCATTCGGTGAACAGCTTAATGAAGATACAGCCGTCATTCACATTGAAAAGGCTGACTTCGACGTTAAAGGCGCTTATGCTTACATTAACCAACAATTCGTGGCGCGAGCGTGGAAAGACTTAAAATTTATCAACCGTGAGGAAGATTTAGGCATTGCAGGTATTAGGAGTGCTAAAGAATCTTATCGACCCGTAAAGATGATTGAAAAGTTTCACGTGAAATTGAGGTGACATGATGAAAAAAATTTTTATGACGTTAATGTCTGTCGTGACAATCTTTTTAATGGCGGCTTGTGGAAATTCCGATGCCGCGCAAACTTCCAATGCCGCGCAGAATGATAAACCTCTACAAAGTAAAATTCTTGTAGCGTTTTTCTCTGCGACGGGCAACACCGCTGAATTGGCGAAAAATCTTTCAACGGCGATCGACGCTGATTTATACGAAATTAAACCAAAAGTTGAATACATTTCTGGCGATTTGGACTGGCATAACGAACAATCCCGCGCTACCGTTGAGATGAAGGAAGGCAATGAGAACGTTCGCCCTGAAATTAACGGCACGGTCGAAAATTTCGGCGGCTACGAAACG
>CAMJAZ010000243.1 GCA_946403735.1 uncultured Selenomonadales bacterium | reverse complement strand
TGTACGCCAAAATTCTTTAACCTTTTTATAAATTGCTGGTATCCACCAAGGAAAAAATCCGCCTATAAAAACTAACGTGTAATAGTACCATACGTCAGCTTCAGGGTGTTCTGAAACAGTCGCGCGTAAAAAGTTATGGACGCCGAAAAAATTATCTATGAACGCTTGACCGTGCATTATGTACATTGGCAAGTACCAAATGGCGGCTATCGCAAAGCTTATCGGTACGCCAATATGCAATTTCATTTTCAGCAAGTGTCCCAAATCTTTTTGTACGAGCAGGAAAAGGAAAATTATCAATCCTGGCAGACAAAATGCGATTGGACCTTTCGTCAACATTCCAATTCCCACCGCAATGTAGCACGTGTAGTAGTAATGCGGTTTATTGTTCGTGTAGCCGAGATAAAAATTTATCAACGTTATGGAAATGGCACAAAACAGCGTCATATCAGTTATTATCGCGTGTGACAAATACCAAAATTCAGGCGTCATGGCAAGCAGTACTGCTGCGAAAAATCCTACCTTCTGCCCATAAAGTTTGTTTCCAAAGTAGCACGTTAAAAATACGCCGCACGTTGCAAATATCGCTGGAAAAAATCTTGACGCAAATTCATTAACGCCGAAAAGTTTGTACGCCAAAATCAATTCCCAATAAAAAAATATTGGCTTGTCGTACCAAAAATTTCCGTAGATTCGCGGCGAAAAATAATCGCCCGACTGTAACATTTCTTTAGCCGTCAGCGTGTAGCAAGTTTCCGTTGGGTCAGTTACTGGTAACCACCAACTGCCGAAAAAAAATAGCACAAGGCATATTACAAATAAAATTGGGTACGGAGCAGTATTATTCATTGGCAAATCTCCTTATTAGCTTTTAGGGATTAGCTTTTAGGTTTAATTACGAATTAAGAATTACGCATTAACCTAAACGTTCGTGAACTTTCCAAATTGCGCTTAGGAAGTTGCGGCAAATCAAAAGTTTTTTCATCTTCATTGATTCGTAAAAGTCCTATTTCCTTGAAAATTTCCAGCGCGTTTAAAAGCGTGTACATTGAAAATTTTTCCTGCGACGCCGCATTAAATTTTTCCGCAAAAATTCGCGTATCAAAATTTTTCGTCTTGCCGCGCAGTTTGTACAAAAATTTGTAGACCTTAACAAGCTGAACACGTGTAGGAAAATTTTTTACGTCGTCAATCGGTTCAATACTCGACACGAAACATTTCACGCGCCGTTCACCTTGCCATTCATCAATAGTTGGATGATAAGTCAAATTCACTGGTTCACTTTCGACAAGTGCCGCCATATTCGCGAAACCAAATGCAACTGCGCGGACATCTCTAGCGTTATCAAAATTTAAATCGGCGGGAATGTCAAAGCTTAAATGCGTTCTGTCACTGCCGATAATTCTAGCCTCTTCGCAATAAACATTTGTACAAGCTAAAATTGGCGCAGGATTTTCAGTGCCGCACGGTTCAAGCTTTTCAAATTCTTCCGCCGTCTTCATATCGACACGCGAAGGATGAAATAGCGCGTCAACTTTTACGACGGGAATAAAATCTGCGTCCGTCAAATGTTCTCTTGCGTAATTATCGAAACGCCGTTTAAATTCAGGAATAAGTTTACTTGAAATTGAAAAGCCCGCCGCTTGAGAATGCCCACCGTAATTTTCAAATAAGTCCGCCATAGTGTCAAGCGCATTTTTCATATGGAAAGCAGGAATACTGCGACATGAGCCACGCGAAAGAATGCCTTCGTGAGTTATGACGACCGACGGTAAATGATACTTTTCCGCCAACTTCGACGCAGTTAAACCGATAACGCCAGCGTTCCAACTGTCGCCAGAAATTACGGCAGACCACATATCGCCACCAGATTCTTCGCGTAGAGTTTTAAATTTTTCATCAGCCTGTAAAAAAATTTCACGTTCCATTCTCTTACGCTTTATATTCGTTTCGTCAATATGTTCAGCAATTTGTTCAGCCTGTTCAAGATTTTCCGTCAAAAGAAGTTTTAAACCAGTCATTGCCGATTCAAGGCGACCAATAGAATTTAAGCGCGGCGAAATTTGGAAGGAAATATTTTCCGAAGTAATTTTTTTATTTTCAAAGCCAGAAACTTTTATCAGCGCACGAAGACCGACACATTGTGACGACGGCATTTTTTCTAAGCCGAGACGAACAATTTTTCTACTTTCACCTTTAAGCGGCACTAAGTCAGCGACAGTTGCAAGCGCGGCAAGTTCAACGTCAGCAATATAATTTTGTACGTCGACGCCATGAATTTTTTTAGCCAGCGCTTGACAAAGTTTGAAGGCAACGCCAGCGCCGCATAAATTTTTATCGGGATAGGGACATTCAGGTTGATGTGGATCGACGACTGCGACGGCGTCCGTAATTTTTTCAAGGGCGGGCAAATGGTGATCCGTGACAATCACGTCAAGCTTGCCTTTTAAGGCGGCAATTTCTTTAGCGTTGGAAATTCCGCAGTCAACGGAAATTAAAAGCGTTTCGCCGTGCTTATAAATTTTTTCCAACGCGGGAATGTTTAAGCCGTAACCTTCGACTCTGCGCGGAATGTACGGTACAACTTTCAAGCCGTACCTTTTCAAAGCTCTAAGTAAAAGCGCCGTCCCCGACATACCGTCAACGTCGTAGTCACCGTAAACGCAAACTCTTTCGCCTTTCTTAATCGCCGCGATGATTCTATCAACTGCCGCGTCCATATCTTTCATGAGGAAGGGGTCGAAAAAATCTTGTAATTCAGGATTTAAAAAAATTCTAGCTACGTCAATATCCGTAATATCGCGATTGGCTAAAATTGTTGCAGTAAGTTCGCTAATGCCGAGCGCGTTTACAAGTTTATCGACTTGTACGTTGTCCACCTGTTTAACTAAAAATTTTTTCTGCATTAGGATTGCTCCATCTGCGAAATTTCGCCAGCTGTACTTAGCGCCATTTTTATAACTTCGTCAGACAAATAAACGCCAATTTCGCGCATTAATTCGACTAAAGGAGCAATTTCTTCCAAAATTCCTTGCCGTTTAGCTTCCAATAATACACCCAAAGTTCCTGTCACTGGTAGATTAAGCAATTTAGCCGCTCTTTTAGCAGCTTGGTCATCTATTATGAGAAAATATTTACTACCTATAGATTGAGCCAAAACTATTGCTTCAATTTCGCCAGCGTGCAGTATAGAACGAAATTTTTTGCGATCCACTTCAGGGCAATCAATTACTTTCAGCCAATCTAAATTGTTTACGACATCTTTAGCGACGAAATCATTTTTAGCTTTAATTTCTTCAAGTACAGCCTTAGGTATAATTACTTCGTCGTAAACATCCCGCAAAATTTTCAAGCGTCCCATTTTACTTAATGTAATCAAAGGCGATGTATTCGTAATAGCTTTACTCATTCTTAGCTACTGCCACCTCTCTTTGAAATTCTTCAAGGTCATCAAATTGAAAAATAGAAATGTTATGCTTACCAAGATATTGTATGAATTCAAATTGAGAAAGCCCCGCAATTTCCGCGCAGTAGCCGAGCGAAAGTTCTTTTTGCGTGTAATACTCCATTGCTAAAGCTTTTCTTGCAAATGAAGTTGTTTCCGCCAAATTCATATTCGTTCCGTACAATACAGCGGCAGGTACTTCAATGCTAATTTTACACATTTTTTATCACCTCTATTTTTTAGTAAGTAGTTAGAGCGTGTTGAATAATTAATTTTTTGATAAACTACTTTTC
>CAMJAZ010000242.1 GCA_946403735.1 uncultured Selenomonadales bacterium | reverse complement strand
GCCTATCCAATTTGGTGGAACACCGAGCCGCGCATTATCGATACGTTCCTGGAAAGTTACGACTTCAAGGGAAAAACTGTCATTCCTGTTTGTACGTCTGGCGGCAGTGACATTCAGCACAGTGAAGCGCGTATGAAAAAAATTTGTCCCGCCGCTACGTGGAAAAATGGACAAAGATTTACTTCACATACTAAGCAAGACGAATTGAAAACTTGGTTTAGCAAATTTTAAGCTGTAAATATTTTAAAAAAAAAGTCTCTTTCAACGAAAATTGAGAGGGACTTTAATTTTTTATTGATTTTATTCAGCCGATAATTTAAAATTAAAAAAAATTCTTTAACCACTATAAATTTTACTGTAAGAAAGAATTTATTTTAATAAATTAAGGAACGGAGAAAATTATTTTGAATGATGAACGTTTTAACAAAGTTTTTATTGGCTCTGGCTTAATTGCCGAACTTTTTTTGAATGCGCTGATACATCACAAAGGCGAATCGCCTGAAGATTTTTATATTCTTGGAAAAAATGAAGATCGTTGCGAGCGTCTGAAACAGAAATATCAGATTAGGGCAACCACAAATTTCAATGCGTTTGTGTCGAAAGCTAAAGTAATTGTTTTAGCGGTCGACGTTTGCGACTTAGGTGATATTCCTGAATTTGTGGAATTGATTCGAGATAAAGTTCCGCCTAAAGCGTTAATAAATTCCGTGACGCCTGAATTAAAAATCGCGGAGATTGAAAAATATTTTCCGAATCATCATGTAATGCGCTTGTCATTTAATTTTTCCATTATGAACGGCAACAGCATAGGAAGTTATTTTTGTGGCTCTGTTGACCCTGAAGACTGAACCCGTAGCACGATTTTTAATTGAGTGTTTCGGAGAACTTATCGAAGTTGAAACAGAAGATGACTTCGATAAACTTCACGATATAATTTTTGCCCAAAATTGCAGCAACTACCTTGCAATAAATTCCTTCATTAAATCCGCAATAAAACTTGGCTTGAATCCTCAACTGGCTAGAAAAATTGCGTCGAGTACGTATAAGGGCGTTGGTGAAACTTTTTCTGAAAAATATAAAGATGATACTTTGCGGCGAATGTTCGACTTCAAAGGAGTATTCAACAGAGGTTTAGAATTGATGGACGAATTGGGTATGTCTAAAGAATTGGCGAGTGTTCATGAAATGACCCCTGAAACTATAAAAGAAAATTTACAGCCGATTGTACGTACCATCCGCAGGGATGACGCCGACAATTATAAATTCCACTATAAAAATTGGGAATAAATTAGCTTTAATGCGAATCAAATTCCGCGATTAAATTTAAGCGGCTCAAACGTTGTTGTTCTGATTTTGTTTTGCAAAGGTTGCGCCAAATTTCGCGGTAACATTTTTCTAAATTTCGCATATAAGAATTAGCGTCCATCAGCGTTGACTTTAAAAGTTGGTCGCGCAATCCAGCATGATAACCAGCTATAAAAGCTTTCTGCTGTCCAATGTGGACGGCTTTTTTTATATAGTCCATTGGATTAATAGCGATAAGTTCAGGCAAATCAGCGGCAGTTAAAATCGACGTGCTGAAACGTGAACCGTGAGACTTCCCGCGCAGTATAATCACGGGTACGCCCATATAAAGCGCCTCGCAAGTCGTCAAGCCGCCAGTGTATGGAAAAGTGTCAAGCGCAATGTCAATATCTCTGTACTGTTCAAGATAATCTGGGCTGTACGGTCGAAGTTCAACACGTTCAAGCGGAAAACTCATCTTTTTCAAACGGTCTTTCAAAATTTTAACGCCTGAATCAATGCTACAAATTTTTCCTTTTATGACAAGTCGAGAGTTAGGCACATCTTCCAAAATTGCCCGCCAAGCGTAAAGTACGGCATCACTAACTTTAGCGAAATTGTTAAAGCTACCGTACGTGACATAACCATTTTTCAGCACGGGCGCCATAATTCCAGCGTCAGGCATTTTGCGAATAATTCCTGGCGTGTAGCAAAGATGACAGCCGTTGACGCGCAAAATTTTTTCCGTGAAATCTGGCGGCAAACCTTTTTCAGGCATACAAACATTGTCAGATAAAAAATAATCAACCGCGTTAAGACCAGTTGTCGCAGTGTAGCCGATAGCGCAAATTTGAATCGGCGCGGGCTTACGTGCAAGAATCGGCAGACAATTATTTTGCGAATGCCCCGAAAGGTCAACTAAAATGTCAACGCGATCATCATTAATCATTTTAGCAATTCTATCTGCTGGCAACTTGCTAGCGTCGCGCCACGATACCTTAAACTTTTTCAGCTTATCAGTGACGAAATCGCGCTTGCCAGTTTGATAGCATATGATTGAAAATTTATCAGCGTCAAAATTTTTTATAAGCGGCACGATAAAATTTGCTACGGCGTGTTGTCGAAAGTCAGGCGAAATGTAACCGATTTTCAACTTTTTTTCTGGCGCGTAGTTAATTCTGTCGTGAGAAAATTTTGTGACGCTGGCAAAGAAAGTGTCGTACTTCTGCGCGGCTTGTTTAGACTTTGTAGGGGAAAATTCGCGGTAATTCCTCAAAAATAAATGTTTAGAGTAAAGCTCCGCCGCCTGTTCACTGTCATTCGTCAAGGTGCTGGCTTCACATAAAGCCTTCGACGCGGAAATAGCATCCCCCGCCAGATAAAGACCGTTAGAAATTAAACATAAAGCTTTATATAAAATTGCATTCGTAAGGAAAATTTTTTTCTCATCGTCTTCAGAAATTTTTTTGTCGTCCGAAAAAAGAATTTTCAACTTGCCGCCGTTACCAATGTAGTTAAAGTCGTCCAAAATTTTGTGGGCGTCATCAATCACGCCGCGCAGAATTTTCAGTTCGTCGACAAGATGAAATTTTTCAGCCGCAACACCGCCTAGTACGAAACGTGCACGCAAATTTTTTTTATCAAGCGTCAAGGCGTCACGTGCAAGAATTTCCGCTTCATCTAAATTGCCAATGTACAACGCCGCTTCCGCCATAATCGCAGGACCGTCAGCAGAATTTTTATCTAAGTCGAAAATTTCACGTGCAACACCGCGCATTGAATGAGGATTGCCGTTAGCCGCAAATTTTTCAGCGAGTACCAACCAATTTAATTTTTCGTCCGACAATCCCTTCACCTCACAAAAATTTTCCTTAAAAAATTACCCTCCGACTTGGAGGGCTTTATATATCGCTACAAAAAATGAAATTAACTTCCCGCCTTAAATTTTTTATATTATAGTGTATAGTACTGAAAACTTCAAATAAAAATTTTTCTTGCTAACTTCCTGCCAGCCGCTTAAAATATAAAAAAATAATTGGTGGGAATGCTAATGAAATTTGAATGCGATAAATGCGGACTTTGTTGTCGACACATTAATAGATGTATAGGCGGTCTGCTTGAAGAATTTGACACTGGCAACGGCACTTGTAAATTTTTGGACACTGAAACCAATCTTTGTAAAATTTATTCAGAGCGACCAGATATTTGTAGCGTCGAAAGAGCGTACAAAAAATATTTCAGCGAACTTTACACGGAGGAAGAATTTTTTCGTATAAACTATAAAGCTTGCGCTGAACTTAAGCGCGAACATTCAAAGTTAAATTGAATTGAACACTCCCGCCGCCTATAGAGGCGGGGGATTCTTGAAAAGTTTGGTTATTCAACCCTTATTCTCAAAGGGCTTGTCTTATTAATTAGGAATGCTTAATTCGTAATGATTTTTTATGTATGGATTTTCGTCCAAATC
>CAMJAZ010000241.1 GCA_946403735.1 uncultured Selenomonadales bacterium | reverse complement strand
GTCGAAGGCTTCATCGCCAATTTTGCGTCCTTCATTTGCCGCGCGTTCCTTCATATCAGCCAATTCATTAGCAACTTTAGTTTCATGAGTCGGCGCAGAAATACTTGGACTATAACTGCCGCCACCGCTACTTTCATTTGGCAAAGGTTTAGGCGGAGGATTATAACTACAGGGATTGTCACTGCAAAAATCAAATACGCAACAAAATCCGCAGTCTATGACACAACAGTTGCCTACACAACAGCCCATTAAATCACTTCCATTTTAATTTACGTAATGACGCTTGAGTTTTCAATTCCGCTTTATGTTCTCTGCCATAAAGCCCAGAAATAGTTTTGCCGTGTTTAACATTTTTTGTAGCTACGGACTTTGAAAGCAACGTCACGTAGTCTTCAAGTTCAACGTTATCGACAACGCCTGACTGCGCTAAAATTTTGACGTGTGAACCAACTTTTGCACCGCCCGCAATTCCAGATTGACAAACTACGCGCGAATCTGAATCAATTTTAACGTCGTGAGCAATGACGACTAAATTTCCTATTAAAGTTCGTTCGCCAATGAGCGTATCAGAAATTGTCCCGCGCTGAATGATTGAATTGTACCCGACTTGTACGCCGTCACCTAAAATCGCCTGTCCAATGCCGAAAAAACATTTCGCCACGCCGCATTTTTCGTAATGCAGAAAACTTTTAGCGCCGATTCTCGCGCCTGAATGAATGACGCAATTATTTTCAATTACCGTGCCACTGCCGATTGAAACGTTGGATTCGATAAAGCAGTTAGCACCAATTTTCACGTCATCGCCGATTGTCACGAAAGGTTCAATTACCGTACCAGCGCCAACTTCAAAATTTTTCCCGCACATAACGCCATCAAAAAATTTTTCATAGCGCGGAGGAATGTTATAGTTTTTGCGGAGACCTTCACGTACAAAAAAATTTGCAACGTCAGCCAGCGCAGAAATTATTTCACCGTAACTGCAGAATACAAAAATTTTTTTAGCCGCAACAATGCGCGGTTCAGTCAATACGGCGTTAGCCTTCGTACGTTCAATATCTTTAAGTGAAAATGCTACGGCTAAATCATTTTCAGCGGCTTCATCAGCGTAGGAAATATTTGCAACGTCAAAATTTTTATCGCCAGCAATGGAAAAGTTTAAAGCGTCCGCAATATAATTTAGCGTCATCTTTTCGGCAGACCAACTTTTCTTCTGAAACGTTCCAACAAAGTATCTTGATTCGGTTTGTATCCTGGATTAGCTTTCAGCCGCAGTGAGGTACAAACGCGATCCATTTTTTCAGCCGTATCTTTTTCCAACTTTGAAATGGCAGCGTTGAGTTGCTCTGAAACATTTCCAATAGTTTCATAATTTTGGCGTTTCTGTTCAGCCTTCATTTTAAATTCTTCTAAAGTGCCTTGAGACGCTTTTAAAAGTTCCTTAGCATCATTTTTCGTATCAAGCGCAATTCGTCGCAAATCGTTTCTGATACCGTTCAACCTGTTTTCAATCTCATCAATTAAAAGCTGTTTGTAGTTGCCAGCCAATTCGTTTTGGATAATATAAAAAATCGTCGCAATATTTGATTTCTCAATCATTTTTCGACGGTCGTCAAGGTTATCGGCGTCGTAGTCATAATTAATCGCAAATTTTTTCAGCGGTATTATATCTGACTTGTCGAGCGTGTCATAATCGCGGCAAAGGTTGTGAATGTACGCGGAAGTTGCAATAATATTTTTCGCCGCAATTTCTTTTGTATTGAAAAAACCTTTACCAGTAAGCTGACGTACAAGCCATTCTTTTTGTTCTGCCCAATCTTTTTCAGGATTGTTCAAATTATCCCAATGCGTCGCCACGATATGAACTTTATTTTTATTGTTCGATGAAAAAGAAAAGACGGAAGAAATTGTTTCAAATTCCTGCTGATAAACTTTTTTAGCCTCAACGCAAACAAAAACTGCGTTGGCTTCACGAATATATTTTTTTGTAAGCTCCGAACGATAAGCTACTGGATCAAAAAGTCCTGGCGTATCGACGAAAACAACTTGCGGCGGAAAATCTGCTGGCAAAGTTGAAATGCCGACTTCAATTTCTTTTACGAAATAATGTTCAGCACTTTTTGACGACGACCACTTTGTAAGTTCATCTTCTACGGCGTCGCTTGTAAGTTCAACACGTATCGGCAAATGACCAATCCATTTTGATTTATGATTATCAGCATTCAGCGCGTTGTACTCTTCCATAAATTTATCCGCGTGATTGCGTGACTGCCAAAGTTCGCTCCATTCTTCGGCAGTGTAAAAAGTAACTGCTACATAGTCACGAGGGCTAAACCGAAATTTTGTAAGTGCGGCTGTTTCAGGAGTAACCGCCATTGACGCATAATTTTTTCCAAGTAAAGCGTTAATCAAAGTTGACTTGCCCGTCTTTATCGTGCCGACGAAGGCAATTTGAAATTCTGGATTACGACACAAATTTAAAAAAGACTGCATCATCAAGCCGAGATTTTTATTTCCTTCAAATTCTGGCAGATTAAATAAAGCTTGAAGCTTTTCAACTTTTTCAACGTACGGAGCAAACATAGCGTCTGGAACTTCTTCACCAGCTGACATATGGCGGAGATTGTCGACAATGCGCATAATTTTTAACTGCGGCAATTCATACGCGGAATAATCAAAATTTTTCGCGTCCAAAAATGCGCCGCAAGATTTACAAAAATATCTTGTGCCTTCATTATCCGTTGAACATTTCGGACAAATTTTTTTATCCAATCAAATCACCGCCCATTAAACAAATTCCAGCAATTTTTCTTGACTGACATTGTAGGCAAGCAAGCTGAAAGAATTTTTCTTTAAAATATTGTTGCGCAAAATATAACTTGCACCGTCGTAGTTTATACCAAATTCGTCAATGTGCAAGGTTTCATCTTCGACGAAAGATTTTACTGCGCGAACTAAAATATTGTTAAGTGGAATTTTTTCTTTGACGCGATTTTCTAAAAAAGTTTCAATGTTCACATTGCGAATACGATCAGCATTTTCAATCACGGAAAAACAAATTTCGTCGTCGTAAACGTCATTGGCGCGTGAAAGACTTCCCAATAATTTTTGCAAGTCTGATTTAATGCTGTGAACGTTATAATGGCAGTACGGCTTGCCGTCGATATTTTCAACGACAAAGCCCGTATCTGCGCGGCGGTAAAGATAAAAGGCGCTCTTGCCAATAATCATATAAAAATGCAAATTTTCACCACCAATCAGTTTTCTAGGCGGCGTAGAATAAAAAAATTTAGTTTCGTAGAAAATAATGTAAAGTGTAAAAGTACGGGGCGCGCAAGGACGCGCGCCCGCCCGCGCAAATCGCGTGATGCGATTTCAGCGGGCATGTTTTCTTTTGCTACTTTTCTTTTGCGCCAAAAGAAAAGTAGTTTATTAAAAAATTTTATAAATTCTAAATTTAAATTATTCAATACGACCTAGTTATCAACGTCATTAATTTTACTGCGCGGTACGTTTAACATTATTGCCGTAAATCGTTTTCCAATCATTTCTCATTGAAATAGTTTGCCAGCCATTTTCTCTAGCCATTTTTGCGCCATTTTCTGCTTTTTGAAGATTTCCAAATTCACGTTCTACATCGTCGCACAATACGAAAAATGCCGCACTTCTATATTTGTTGCCAGAAATTGTGTAATTCAACATCGAAGTATCGCCGCTGGAATTTCCGAACGCTAAAACCGGTTGCTTGCCAATTTCTTTT
>CAMJAZ010000240.1 GCA_946403735.1 uncultured Selenomonadales bacterium | reverse complement strand
CCGCAGAAACGACATCACGTCGTTTGTGCGGACGGGCGCGCGTCCTTGCGCGCCCATATTTTTTAAACTTATCAACTTTATTGACGTATTTTAATTTTAACGAGGTGATTTTGTGGACAGATTAAGCGAATTTGAAAAAATTTTGACGGCGGCGCGTGACTTAGGAAAAAATTTGCAAGATGATATTGACAAACTCCGCGCAGAAAATGAAAAACTTACGGCGGAAAATCAGCGCTTGCAATCTGAAAATGGCAAACTTAAAACTGACAGCGACAATTTGCTGGACGAAATGGAAACGCTTGAAAACGTCGTGAAAGATTTACGCGCGGCTAATGAAACTTTTGGCGTCAACTTAAATAAACTTATGGGGCAACTTAATCAAGCCATTAACGACAGTCACGAAAAATTTATGGCGCAGATAAATTCTTTAATGCGTGACGAGTTCCAAAAATTTTTGTCCGAATATATGAGCAAAGTTAAAGCTGACGTTAAAACCTCCGCGCAGAATAAAAAAAAATCTACGAACGCCATTAATGAAACGTCCATAGTAAAAACTGCCGCGCCAAATATTACCGTGAATGACGCGAAAACCTCGACGCCTGCCAGTAATGTCACAACGTCAAAATCTAAAATGCTGTACGCTGATTTTTACGCTGAAGAATCAGTCGATTAAACTTGCGGCGAAGTCGTCAAGCCCAAGAATTTCTCCCGCGTAGTTCGTCAAAATTGTTCCGATACGAATTTTATTGAAAGTATACCGCTCTGCACGAAAACTAGCACGGGCGGCAATTTTTTTATAAACGCGATTGAGATTGTTAGCCGCAATAATTTCCGCCGCCTCTTCAGTAGTTGATGCGTCAAGAATTTTCTGCACTTCGACAGAGTTTAAACCTTCAGCGGCACTGTAAGCTGCTAAAGTTTCCAATCTGCCGTCAGCAATTCGGTTATGCGTATGAAAAATTCCAGCTGCCACTTTCACAAGCTTTCCAATATGACCGCACAAAATTATTTTCGCAACATTTCTGTCAACAGCCGCGTCGAGCATATGACCGATAAAATTGCTTGTCTGCACGATAGCTTGAGGATTAAAACCGATTTTCTGCGCGGTAACTTCGCCGATTTTTCCAGGCACAAAAATTAAAGTTTGAACGCCGCTTGCAATGGCAACGTCAATTTGCGGCACGAGCGAATTTTTAAAAGCCTCCTCCGACATTGGGCGCAATACGCCAGTCGTACCGATAACAGAAATTCCGCCTTCAATGCCGAGTACAGGGTTTAAAGTTTTTTTAGCCAATTCGACGCCAGCAGGTATGGAAATTTCAACTTCAAGCGCGTTGACGTGAAATTCAGCGGCAACATTTTTTATAAGTTGACGCGGACCAGGATTTATAGCGGGTTGACCTTTTGGAATTTGTAAACCAGACTTCGTGACAGTGCCGACGCCTAAACCTGCGCGGAAAATAATTTCATTGCCGTCAATTTTTTTTATTGTCGTGAAGATTGACGCGCCGTTGGTAATGTCAGGGTCATCGCCAGAATTTTTTACGACTTCGACGCGAATTTTATCGGCTGAAATTTTTTCGACGTTGGCAATAGGAATTTTTAAGATTGTGCCGTCAAGCGCAGTAATTTCAACTTCGTCAACAATTTTGTCACTTGTCAAGTAAATCAACGCCGCCTTGACGCCAGCCGCCGCGCTAGCTCCCGTCGTAAAGCCGCCCTTTAATGAAGAATTAGGAATGCGTAATTCGTAATTCGTAATGTTTTCACTCCCTAATTAAAAAGCTTGACTTTAAAAGAAAATTTTTATTTCTGAAATTTTATCGAAGATTTTTTGTGTTATAATATAAAAAATTTCATGGAGTGATGCTAATGAATGAAAGTTATTCGCCGCGTAAGGAAGATTTTGAATTTCTCACCGATAGAAATATCGAAGTCGATTTAAATTTTGCGTCGCAAGGTTATTGGAAAGGCGTTGCAACGCATTTTCTTAAAAATAAATTTGCAATGACTGGAGCTGTACTAGTCACTGCAATAATTTTTTTCGCGATATTCGCGCCGATTGTCAGCCCCTACGCTTACGACGAAATTATTTCTGTTACGGTCGACGACAAACAAATTGTAGCGAAAAGTTTAGCGCCGCTTACAAGTGACGCGCAAGGTTTATTTGCCGACAAAACTTTTTTATTTGGCACTGATGATATTGGACGCGATTTGTGGACACGAACTTGGGACGGCGCAAGAGTTTCACTTATTATCGCCTTCGTGACAATTTTAATTGATATGATTATCGGCATGAGTTACGGGCTAATTTCAGGTTATTTCGGCGGCTACGTTGACGATTTTTTACAGCGTATTGTTGAAATTGTCAGCAGTATCCCCACGCTTGTCATTATTTCGATTTTAGCAATTTTTATGCCGAAAGGTATGTGGCTTGTAATTTTTTCACTGATTTTAACTGAATGGATTGGTATGAGCAAAATTTCCCGCGCAGAATGTTTAAAACTTAAGGAACGCGAATATATTTTGGCAAGTCGAACTCTTGGCGCTGGCAGTTTTCACATAATTTTTAAACAAATTCTTCCCAATACCATTGGTCCAATCATCACAAAAGTTATGTTTTCAATTCCAATAGCCATTTTTACCGAAGCGTTTTTAAGTTTTGTAGGCGTAGGAATTGTTTTGCCGCAATGTTCAATCGGTTCACTTATCGAAGCGGGCTTTAATAGCATTACCATTCTTCCGTACCAAATTTTACCGCCGATAACCGTTTTAGCGCTTTTAATGTTGGGATTTAATTTAATCGGCGACGGACTGCGCGAGGCTTTAGCGCCTAAGCTTGAAGATATGTAGAGGAAAATTTTATGGACGAAAATTTAATTTTATCTGTCGAAAATCTTGACATAACTTTTAAGACGAACGCGGGCAATATTCACGCAATTCGCGGCGTTGATATAAGTTTGCCGAATGAAAAAACTGTTGCGATTGTCGGCGAATCTGGCAGCGGAAAATCCGTCACGATGAAAGCCGTTACTGGTCTTCTTGATTCAAACGCGATTATTAACGGTGGAAAAATTTTTTACCGTCTTGACGAAAAAATTGTTGACTTGCTGACTTTTTCCAAAAAAGATTTGCGCAAAAATATTAACGGCAAAAATATTGCTATGGTTTTTCAAGACCCAATGACAAGTTTAAATCCAACTATGACGATTGGCGAACAGATTATGGAAGGTATGCTGATTCATAAAAAAATTTCTAAAGATGATGCCCGCGATAAATCTTTGGAACTTTTAAATTTAGTCGGTATTAATAACGCTGAAAATCGTTTTGAAAATTATCCGCACCAACTTTCAGGCGGAATGCGTCAACGTGTCGTAATTGCCGTAGCTCTTGCCAATTCGCCGAAAATTTTAATTTGTGACGAGCCTACAACGGCGCTTGACGTGACGATACAAGCTGGCATTTTGAATTTAATCAGCGATTTACAAAAAAATTTAGGGCTGTCTGTAATTTATATTACGCACGATTTAGGCGTTGTCGCGAAGGTTGCAGATTTTGTAAATGTTATGTACGCGGGAAAAATTATTGAACGCGGCACCGTCGAAGAAATTTTTTTCGATCCGCGTCACCCGTACACTTGGGGGCTTTTATCAGCAATGCCCGATTTGGAAACAGACGACGCAAGATTATATTCAATTCCAGGAAGTCCGCCGAATTTGTTGCACGAACCGATTGGCGACGCCTTCGCGGCTAGAAATAAATTTGCAATGAA
>CAMJAZ010000239.1 GCA_946403735.1 uncultured Selenomonadales bacterium | reverse complement strand
GTAGCAAAAAGAAACACTGCGGCATTTGTGCGCCTCGCGTTAAACTTTTCTGTAAAAAAAGCTTTTCGTCGCGTTCATTTGTTTCAATTATCCAACGTTCCCACAGGCGCTGGGAAATGCCGCTGATTACCAAAATTACTTAATTTACAAATAGTGCCTAAATAGTAGGAAATAGGGAGTAGGTAATATATTTTGGAAATTATCCGCGCAGAAAATTTAAAGCACGTTTACAAAACTTCGACAGGTGATAAGGTTGCGCTTGACGGCTTGAACTTTACCATTGACGAAGGCGAATTTGTGGCGATTATCGGCATTAACGGTTCTGGCAAATCGACGCTGGCTAAACATTTTAACGCGCTACTTTTGCCAAGTGACGGAAAAATTTTTGTGGCTGGACTTGATACGGCTGATGAAAAAAATTTATGGCGTATTCGCGAAAATGTTGGAATGGTCTTTCAAAATCCCGACAATGAAATTGTTGCCGCCGTCGTAGAAGATGACGTAGCTTTTGGCTGTGAAAATTTAGGCATTGAACCTAGCGAAATTAAACGGCGTATTGATTTTGCACTCGACGCCGTGAATATGACCGGGTACAAAAAATTTTCGCCCAGTAAGTTAAGCGGCGGACAAAAACAGCGAATCGCTATAGCTGGCGTGTTAGCAATGCGTACAAAAATTATCGTGTTCGACGAACCTACCGCAATGTTAGACCCTGTTGGACGGCGCGAAATTTTAGACACGGCACAAAAACTTCACGCGCAAGGCTTGACGATAATTTACATTACGCACTTTATGGAAGAGGCTGCAGTTGCTGACAGAATTTTTTTAATGGACGACGGCAAAATTTTAAAAATCGGTACGCCGAGAAAAATTTTTTCTGACGTTGCGGAAATTAAACGGCTAGGGCTTGACGTTCCCATTGCCGTTGAACTTGCTGACAGGTTACGGCGGCACGGCTTGAAACTTCCAAAAAATATTTTGACAGACGATGAATTTATTGACGCGGTAAAGGAATTGAAATTTTGATTGAGATAAAAAATTTAACGTACACTTACATGAAAGGTACGCCGTTTGAAAAAACTGCGCTGAAAAAAATTTCCCTCAACATTGATGAAGGCAATTTTTTAGCGATTGCAGGTCATACTGGTAGCGGCAAATCTACGCTAATTCAAATTATCGCGGGACTTATCGACGTTCCAAAAGGTACGATTGAAATTGACGGCGAATCAGTGACGAATAAATCTGCGCGGCGGAAAATTGGAATTGTCTTTCAGTACCCCGAGCATCAACTTTTTGAAGAAACTGTCGAAAAGGATATTGCCTTCGGACCGCGAAATTTTGGCTTAAGTGAAGATGAAATAAAATCCCGCGTCGATGAGTCAATGAAACTTGTGGGATTAGATTTAGCGTTGAAAGATAAATCGCCATTTGAACTTTCAGGTGGACAACGTCGACGTGTGGCGATAGCTGGCATTTTGGCGCTTAAACCTAAATATTTAATTTTGGACGAGCCGACGGCGGGATTAGATCCACGCGCTAAAAAAAATCTTTTGACGGAAATAAAACGTCTTCACGCATTAGGCGTGACTATAATTTTAGTAAGTCATTCAATGGAAGACATTGCAAATTTAGCTAGCCGTGTAATTGTTTTGACGGATGGCGAAATTTTATTTGACGGTACGCCGAGAAAACTTTTCGTGCAGGAAAAAATTTTAAATCGCGCAGGACTTGTACCACCTACGGCAACTAAACTTTTACAAAAAATTTTCCGCGCAGGTTTAAACGTCAACGCGGAAGTTTTAACGATTGATGAGGCTGAAAAAGAAATTTGGAGGGCGATTAAATGAAAAAATTTTTTTGTACGCTGATGATTTTAGCGTTGATGATTCCAAATTTTTGCAGTGCAAGTGCGCTTGAAACGTGGCAAATTGATGGCGAATATCATGTCGTTTATCCTAGCGTCAATCCAGAAATAGACGTTTCAGAAATTCCGATTTACAACAAAATCGGTGATAAAATTAATGAAGTGATGAAAGATTTTTGGAACTCTGTATGTGTTACGGGTGGATTTATTAAATCGACGATGAACTACGAAATTACCTGCGACAAAGATAATATTTTGAGTATGGTTTTTACGGTGAAAATGATGTTTGCGGACAAGCCCTTTCTTTACGAAAAGGACGCCAACGGCAACGTCATTCCCTTTATGTACAAGCAGACTTTAAATTTTGATATGCACACGGGCGATCCTATCGAGTCGGATAATTTAAAAAATATTTCCGCTAAATATAATTTCACGCCGCAAGATGTACTTAAAAAGTTGAAAGCTTACGCCGCGAAAAATAATATTGAGTTGAACGCCGATATTGAAAATTTAAATATAATTCCGCAACGTTATTATATTGATGAAAATATGAACGTACATTTTATTTTTGCGGGCTATGAAATTTCTACTAAGTTAAAGTATTATGACTTTGTAGACCTTGAAATGACGTATTAAAATTTTGGGAGGAGTTAAGATGAAAAAAATTTTTTGTACGCTGATGATTTTAGCGCTGATGATTCTGCCAAGTATCGGCGGCGCTACTCAAATTAAATCGACGGATTATAAAGGCGATTTTAATTTTGTCTACCCAACAATCAGCACGTCGAATGCGATAATTGATTCGATAATTAGAGAAAAAGATTCGATGATTAATGAAAAAATTCGTGAGGAAGTCAAAAACTTTTTCGACGCAGTTAAACAGCCCGACCAATCCATCACAGCTACTATGAGTTATGAAATTCCCTGCGACAAAAATAATATTCTTAGCATAATTTTGACGGAGTACACGTACAGCAAAGGCGCGGCACATCCTTTAACTTTTAAACGGGCGATTAACTTTGACACGCGCACTGGAAAATTGATTGGTCTTGACAACTTAAAAAAAATTTCCCGCGAATACGCTAAAGCCGATTATACGCCCAAAGGTATCACGAGAAAATTAAAAGCTTATGCTGAACGTGAAGGAATTTATTTATATCCAGATTTCAAAGAGCTTGAAAAACTTCCTGAAAACTTTTACTTCGACGAAAATTTTCACCTTCACTTTATCTTTCAACAGTACGACGTTGCACCATACGCCGCAGGAATTATCGACCTTGACGCAACAATTTAATTTACAATAAAAATTAAAACTTTTACCGATAGATTTTATAAAAATCTAATTTATTTCTTGCCGAGCGCAACACTTATCGGAACGGTAGTTTCTTTATCGTAGCAAGTGAAAGCGTCATCGACAAGTTTTTTATTTGGCGCAGGAGTTATCGCGCTGACAATCGGCACGATTATTAAGCCAGCTAACATTGCAATGGCGCCCGCGTTAATCGGTGACTGCATTATCGCAGGGAACATTGGACGCGCTAACATATTCGCCGTCATTAATACGCTACTGAATATAAAACACGTCCAGCAAGCCGCAGTTGTAACTTTCTTTGAGTACAACGCATACATAAACGGCGCTAAAAATGAACCTGCCATTGCGCCCCACGAAATTCCCATTAACTGCGCGATGAAGTTCACCGAGCTATTGTATTGAATCAGTGCCAATATAGCCGAAATTGCGATGAATACCACGATTAACACGCGCATTATGAAAACTTGCCGCGCGTCGCTCATGTCTTTAAAAAACGCGCCTTTTATTAAATCTATCGTCAGCGTTGAACTTGAAGCGATAACCAGCGATGATAAAGTTGACATTGACGCCGATAAAACTAGAATCACGACAAGCGCTA
>CAMJAZ010000238.1 GCA_946403735.1 uncultured Selenomonadales bacterium | reverse complement strand
ACGCCGTACTTGAGCGGAATTTTTTCATCTTTTTCACGCATAGCGTATTTGCCAACGCGAATGTGCGCCATAACAAAATCAACGTCGCTAAAAGCCGTTTCAGGGTCAGTCGTCGCAACAAATTCAATTTCAGGTGCACGCTCTTTAAGGACGATAGCCATAGCGTCTGCAATTACCTGCTGGCGTTCGGCGTCGTTATCGTACAATTTAAGCTTGCGGAGCGGAAACCTATCTTGATGTGAAAGCAACATCATGACGATGCCAGGCGTAAACGTACTGCCGCCACCTGCAACTACGACGGAAAATTTTTTATCCTGCATGAGGATACCTCCCTTAATAATTAGTAATTAGGAATGCGTAATTTGGAATTAGCGGTTAGCCAGTAGCTAGTAGCTTGTACTCCTAACTACTAACCACTGACTACTTATTACTCACTAATTTTATTTAAAAGTTGATAACAGTATCTTCCGTAACTTTAACTGTCTTGCCCGTTTCTTTCTTCATCTGCGGGAAGTCAGCTGAATTTGTGATAGCCATAACAACTACGTCCTTGTAGCCAGCCTTAGCAATAACATTTCTGTCAATCTTGACAAGCGGATCACCAGCTTTAACGTTAGCGCCAGACTTGGTAAGCAGTGTAAAGCCTTCGCCTTTAAGGTTGACTGTATCAATTCCAATGTGGATAAGCATTTCAGCGCCGTTTTTAAATTTAAGTCCAACAGCGTGTTTAGAATCGTCCATAACCATTGTTATTTCAGCGTCAGCAGGAGCTTTAATCGTGTCTTCAGTAGGTTCAATCGCTACGCCGTCGCCCATCATTTTTTGTGAAAACATTGCGTCAGGAACTTCAGACATATCGATAACTTTACCGCTTATAACCGCTTTAATTTCTACGTGTTCAGCCGTATTGACAGATGAAGTTGCAGGAGCCGCCGCAGGTGCAGACGCTACTGGAACAGGATCGGGATCAGGTGAATTAAGCAACGATTCAAATCTTTCACGAACTTGTGGGACACTTAATCCGACGATAACCTGAATTGCGCGTCCGTTATGAACAAGACCATGTGCGCCGTGTTCAGTGAAAGTTGCAACGCTTGAAATCTTGCTGTCATCTTTAACCGTAACCCTCAATCTAGTTGCGCAGTTTGTAACGTCGACGATATTTGACTTGCCGCCCAAATCTTGAAGGAAGAATGCCGCTTTAATATCTCTTTCGTCACCAGATGCCATAGCTGCACCGACTGCGCCGCCAGCTTGACCTTGCTGCGCTTTATAATCTGCCTTAGTGAACAGTTTATCGCCGCTAGCATCTTCACCACGACCAGGCGTCTTGAAGTCAAAATGAATGATTAAAAATCTGAATACGAAGAAGTAAATTACTGTGAAACACAAGCCTATTACAATTTGCGTTATAAATGTTCCTGAATGATTCGTCCAAAGTGGAATCCAGTTTTGGAAAAGTGCCGCGTCAAGAAGTCCGCCGCCAAAGTTACCCGTGACGCCGAATGAATACATTGTCGCCGCCAAAGTTGCTGCTAAAACTGCGTGAACTGCGAAAAGTGCAGGTGCTACGAATAAGAATGTAAATTCAAGCGGTTCTGTAATGCCGCAGAAAACTGCAACTGCCGCCGCTGGGAAAACAAGTGCGCCTATTCTTTTGCGACGATCAGGTTTTGCCGTAGCGTAAATTGCAAGTGCGATACCAGGACAGCCGAAAAGTTTACTGTTGCCGTGCAGTGAGAAACCGCCTTGCGGATAAAGGTCAATCAAAGGTTTAGTAGATTCTGCAAATTGTCTGATGTGTTCCAGCCAGTAAGCTTGTAAACCATTGTCGACGATAGCAGGTCCAAAGATAAATGGCAGGTAGATAAAATGATGTAAACCTGTCGGAATGAGAAATCTTTCAAGGAATGTATAAAGCCAAACGCCGAAAACTCCTGCACTTGTCAAGAAAACTTGCAACGAAGCTATCGCGGCTTGAACTTGAGGCCATACTAAGCAGAAAATGTAGGCAACTGGTATCATCAAGCCGAAACCTGCTACTACTACCAGTGACGAGCCTTTAAAAATTCCCATGTATTCAGGGACGTTTACGTCAAATAATTTGTTGTGCAACCAAACTGCGATAGATGCAACGATGATAGCGCCAACGATACCAGTATCAAGCGTCTTGATGTTCGCTATCATTGTAAGACCTGTACCAGCGCCCGCAGGTTTAGTGAAGTCAACGCCGAAACTTGGTCCCCAAAGTGTCATCATTGCTTGAATGAAGTAGTTGAAAATCATAAAAATGAGGAACGATTCCATTGCGGCGCGTGCATTTTCTTTTTTCGCGAGACCTATCGGCAAGCCTATACAGAAAAGCAACGCCATTTGATTAAATACAGTCCATGATCCTTGCTCGACAATGTACCAGAAATTATGCCACATTGTCCCTTCTTCGGCGATTGAACCGAGAATCATGGGATTGTTACACAAAATGGAAATACCAACGAAAATACCGAATACGCCAAACATTATAACTGGCGTAAACATTGCCCCGCCAAAACGCTGTACTTTTTGCATTATGACGTCTTTGCTTATGGACATATCCATCAGCCCCCCTTTAATAGAAATTTTGTCTTAGATATTTTTTAGAAAATTAAAAATATCTTTTTGTCTAAGATAAACTAAAAATGATTTTAAATCAATAGTTTAAAAGTATTTAGAATTTTTTTACAGCAAACAGAAATCAAGTACAATTTATGAAATTTGTTTCAAGTTGGGGACGACAAATTTAAATTGCAGTAAGTGGCGGCTGTAAAGTTTTGGCATATTGAACAATTTGTAAATTGAAAAATATGGTATAATATTTAAAATTTATTTGTCGTACAAGGAGGTTGAAATGGTAAACGTAAAAGCACATATAAATAATATCGCTCTGTCACATACGATTTTCGATTTACCGTTCGCATTTATGGGTGCGTTTTTAGCATCCAGCGGGCGCGTCGAACTTTGGACTTTATTTTTAATCGCGTTGGCAGTGACTTCAGGACGTGCGGCGGCGTTAGCTATCGACAACTTAGCCGATTTGGAATTTGATAAACTTCAGCCGCGTATGAAAAATCGCGCTATGGTTAAAGGTGAAATTTCACGGCGCGAAGCAAAAATTTTCATCGGACTCTGTTTAATTATAATGGTCGTGACCGTCGCGCAGTTACCGCCGATTTGTTTGCAACTTTTACCGCTTGCCGCTGTACCATTCATAATTTATCCATTCACGAAAAGATTTACTGGATTTTGTCACGTATTTTTAGGCGTAGCAATTTCAATGGCGCCAGCTGGAGGTTGGGTAGCGGCAGGCGGCGAAATTTTTTCTCCCGCAGTAATTTTTTTATGTTTAGCTGTAATTTTATGGATGGCGGGATTTGACGCGATGTACGGCGCACAAGATGAAGAGTTCGACAAGTCGCAAGGTCTTCACTCACTGGCTACGGAATTTGGCGCGGAGAAAGCTTTTGTCATCTCAAAAATTTTTCACGTACTTTGTGTAATTTGTTTCGCGGCAGTTGGCGTTACGTTGAACTTAGGAATTTTATATTTCATAGGAGTTTTGATAGCGGCTGTAACTTTGATTTACCAGCACAAAATTATAAGCCCAACAGATTTTTCACAAGTCACGCAAAAATATTTTATGCGAAATGGAATTGTTTCAGTAGCAATTTGTCTTTGCACTTGGCTAAGCTTTTTTTAATGCGTAATTAGGAATGCTTAATGCGTAATAAAAATTAAGGTAATCAGCGGCATTTCCC
>CAMJAZ010000237.1 GCA_946403735.1 uncultured Selenomonadales bacterium | reverse complement strand
CGCGTTCGTTTGCTACATTCACACAACTTTTCACCAGGCGCTGGGAAATGCCGCTCATTACCGTGATTTATCATTACGAATTACGCATTAAAAAAATTATCGTCTGTAAATGCGTCTGTAATGTTCATATTCGCGGCGTGCATTTTCATAATCAATTCTAGCGCCTTCTAGTAAAACTCTATAGCGTCGAAGTTCAGCGCCACGCGCTCCCCTACGTCTAGCATCTTCATAATGTCTTCTAGCCCGTTCATAAGCGCTACGACATTTTTCATAATTTTCTTTTGCACGTTCAATTTCAGCGCCTGGCAATTCAGCCGAAACAATTTTAGTAAACGGCGCGTCGAAGTTAATAGCAGGTACGCCGATTATAAGTGATCCAAGTATAAGTGCGCTTAAAAATTTTTTCCAAGCCATTTTAACATCTCCTTCCATTTTTATCTTATCTTCAAATATTTTATCGTAGAATGCAGACTTAAGCGTTAGCCTTGAATTTAAAAATCCTTGACCAAAAATTGGGTAAATGCTAGAATTAAAGAAAAATTGAAACGACGCCTGTGAGGGGGAATTGCTGATGAGTGACACAAAAGCTGGCGGACAAGTTTCAGTAGGAACTCCCGTCCAGCCAGAAGATAAAAAGTTGCGTTTGCTGATAACGGACGATTCAAGGTTGTTGCGTAAAAAGTTGCGCGAAGAATTGGAAAATCTCGGCTGTGAAGTTCTTGAAGCGTCAAACGGCAGGGAAGCTATTGAAATGGATATGGCGCATGAACCTGACGGCGTAATTTTGGATATTGTTATGCCAGAAGTCGGCGGCATTGAAGCGTTGCAAGTTATTCGTGAAGTTAGCCCCAATGTACCTATAGTTATGCTTTCTTCCGCAGGTACGCCGCAAAAATTAATGCAAACTTTGAAGATGGGCGCTATTGATTTCATTCAAAAACCGTACACGAAGGAACAAATTGCCCGCGCAGTTCAAGCGATTCGTCGTGCGCGTGAAAAAAATTTAAAGAAGGCGGCTGAAGCGGCTGGCGCAAATTCGTGAAGGAGTTTTAAACTATGAATAGTTACGACTTTGGTCAATTCCTTTTTAACACGGCTTTCTTAGATGAAACACAGCTTGCCGATTTAATTATCGCCGCTAAAAATAAAAAATCTACGTTGGCAACAAAGGCGCTTTTCCTGCGTATGGTTACAATTCCCGAACTTGAAACGTCACTGAAAAATTTGCAAGCGTCTGAAAGTCTTGATGAATATCTGCGTTCACACGACGCTGATTCACAGGGCAAGTACGACGAAATGATTAAAAATGTTTTAAAGGCGGGTCAACCTAAACGGCTTGAACGTATGGAAGAAACGGCGTCACTTTGGCTTGTACAAGAATTGATTGATAGCGGTACGGTTGACGCTGAACAGTTGGAAAAACTTTTAGGCGAATATCACAAGTTGGAAATTCCGCCCGTCGAAGATGCGTATTCATCCCGCTACGATTTACTGCCACCCGAGCAGAAATTAGATTATCCGCTTGCCGTCGACGTGATAAAGAATTTCCACGAATTTACATCAAAATCTTTCGCCACAACTTTAATTATGTTGCCTGCAACTGATAACGCTGACAATACATTATTGGGCGCGACGGTTAAAATTAAGGGCAACAATCCTATCATCGTTGGAATTTTTGCGGAAGAGCCTATCTTTTTAAATTTCGCGCAGAATTATAATAATTTAGTCGAAACGAAGGAAGATGCGTTAGACGCGATAGCGGAATTTCTCAACATTTACGCGGGCCATTTAACGATACATATGGTTGAGGTACTCGGCGCAGATGAAGAACCTGAAACGCCGCGTTTTGGTGACGCTGAAAATTTCACAGGTATAAAAATGTTGGGCGATTGCGGAAATTTTTATATGTACGTCGGCAAGGATGAATTTTTCCAGGAAGAAATTAACAAGCAGGCTGATGGACTTGATGACTTTATGGATTTAAGTCAATTTGGTTTGGAAGATTTAGGCGATGACTTCGACGAAAAGTTAAAAGATCCGTTTGATTTTTAAATTCAAATACTTAGCGACTGTGAATAGAATTTATTTTGGTATAAAATTTTTAAATTAAACTACTTTTTCTTTGGCGCAAAGAAAAAGTAGCAAAAAGAAACAGTCCGCAGAAATCGCATCACGCGATTTACGCGGACGGGCGCGCGTCCTTGCGCGCCCCGCTTTTTCCAATGTAAAATCTATTTAATGTTATAGTAACTAAACAAAAGGTGTGTAGATTATGGCAGGAAAAATGAGGAACTGTCAACGTTGCGGGAAAGTTTTCGTGCAACAGAGCAATGAAAAAATTTGCCGTGACTGCAGAGACGCAGAAAGAGAAATGGAAGCTAAGGTAATGGAGTTTGTCCGTTCCAATCCTGATTCCAAAATCCCTGACATAACTGAAGGGACTGGCGCTGAAGAAAGTTTGATTCGCCGAATGATTGATGAAGGACGTTTTGAGCGTTCAGAGTTGAAAAGTTATCCTTGCAAACGTTGCGGCAAAGAAATTGTTGCTGGGCAGTACTGCGAAAGTTGCTTAAGTGAAATGCAGGAAAATTTGCAGACTGTCAACGCGAAAATTGCCGCCGCCGCTGCTGCTAATGCTAAGGGTAAAGGTATGCATTCAAAAACGTTGGGCAAAAAATAATTTATCGGCAATTTGTTAGCGGCTTGTTGCTGACAACTAATCTTGACAATATAATTGCGGTGTTGTAAAATGCGCAAAGTGCAAATTGGCAGGGGCTTTGATACGCGGTTTAGCGTTGAAGAGTCGGTGGCTGACCTTCCAGAAAATTTTTTTTCAGACGAAGAAAATTTTGTTGGTAATATAAAAGTTGACGGTGAAATTGTAAATGACGGTTCAACTTTGAAAATTCGCGGGAAGATTTTTTGCCGTAAGAAATTTATTTGCGACAGATGTTTAGTTCAAGCGGAAGAAAATCAAGTTCACGAATTTGACGAAGAAATTGACGAATCGGAAATTGCAGACGGACTCTTGGACATTACAGAGTTAGTACGCGATACGTTGATAGCCGCCCAGCCGATACAAAATCTTTGTAAGCCTGACTGCAAGGGACTTTGTCCTAAGTGCGGGCAAAATCTTAATGAAGGTGAATGTGCTTGCGATAAGTCGTCGGTCGACCCTAGACTTGCGGCACTTTTAAATTTTAAAGCGGTCGAACAGTTTTAGCTTGCGGCTTTCTAGATTTTTTAAAAGCTAAAAGCTGAAAGCTGAAAGCTAAAATAAGGAGGTGTTTTTATTGGCAGCACCAAAAAGGAAATTAAGTAAATCCAGACGTGACAGAAGACGTGCTAATTGGAAATTGGAAGCTCCGAACTTTGTTAAATGTCCCAGATGCCACGAGCCTAAACTTCCCCACCATGTGTGTCTGGAATGCGGTTACTATGACGGCAAAGCAGTTATCGAGACAGCTTGAGGACAGCGGAATTTTTTGGGTAGGCATAAAAAACCTGCCCGTTTTTTTTAATAATTAATAACTATTTCCTAATCCCTAAAAAGTAGGTGTTTCGTTGAAGTTAGCAGTTGACGCAATGGGGGGCGATAATGCTCCTAAAGAAATTGTGAAAGGTGCGGTTAGAGCGGCTAAAAAATTTCAATGCGAAATTATTTTAGTTGGCGACGAAACAAAAATTCGCGACGTTTTAAAAACTCAAGGCAATGTAGATAATTTACCGATAAGTATTCGTCACGCTACGGAAATTATTTCAATGCGCGAACACCCTGCCGAAGCTGTAAAAAGTAAAAAAGATTCGTCAATCGTA
>CAMJAZ010000236.1 GCA_946403735.1 uncultured Selenomonadales bacterium | reverse complement strand
CGGCGACTTGGAAGTTTTTATTCGGCGATAAGACAGGATTAGTGCCGCCAATGCCAATTCCGACCGTCAAAACGAATTTAAAAGCTCTCGGCGACAAAGATTGCGCGATTTGGCTCGGACACTCGACGATTTACCTACAACTCGCCGGAAAAAAGATTTTAATCGACCCGGTCTTCTCGTCGTATGCCTCGCCGATTTTTTTTGTCAATCGTGCGTTCGAGGGCAGCAACGTTTATTCGGCAGAAGATTTCCCCGCGCTTGATATTTTAGCGATAACTCACGATCATTGGGATCATCTCGACTATCCAACGATTATTTCGCTCAAATCGAAGATTAAAACGGTTTTATGTCCTTTGGGCGTCGGCGAATACTTCGAGCAATGGGGTTTCGACGCTGATAAGCTTATCGAGGAAGATTGGGACGCTGTGATTGACTTTGGACACGGATTGACGGCTCATATTTTGCCGAGCCAACACTTTTCCGGACGTATGCTCACGCAAAATCCAACTGAGTGGTGCGCGTTCGCCTTCGTGACTCCTAAGCGGAAAATTTTTTGTTCAGGCGACGGCGGATACTCAAATCACTTCCACGACATCGGAAAAAAGTTCGGCGGCTTCGATTTGGCGTTCATGGAGAACGGGCAATACAATCGGGCGTGGCACGCGATACATTTGCTGCCAGATGAGACCGCGCAAGCTTCAGAAGACATTCAAGCCGCTAAAGTCGTGCCAATTCACGCCGGAAAGTTCGCCCTTGCCCGCCACATGTGGAACGAACCTTATAAATCGTTGCTTGCCGAGAGTGCAGGAAGAAATTACGAGCTTTTGACGCCGCGAATCGGTGAATTGATAAATTTCGACGCCGAACAATCATTTGAGCCTTGGTTTGACATTTAGGAGGGTCTATCATGAAAAATTTAATCGCAATCAACGGAAGCCCCCGCCGCAACGGAAATACCGCCGAACTTCTTAAGCACGCTATGCAAGGTGCTAAGGATTCGGGCGCATCGGCGGAGCTGATTAACCTTTACGCGCTGAATTTCAAAGGTTGCACGAGTTGTTTTGCCTGCAAGCTCAAAAGTCGTCCGCACGGCTCCTGCGCCATGAAAGATGACCTCTCGCCCGTGCTTGAGAAGGTTAAAAACGCCGACGCTGTTATTTTCGGCTCGCCAATTTACTTTATGAACCTCTCGGCGGGTATGATTGCCTTTATCGAGCGGCTTTTCTTCTCAAATTACATTTACAGCGACGAAATCCCGACCGTCTTCCCGAAAAAACTTCCTAGCGCGTTTATCTATACCATGAACATGACGGAAAAGCATTTCGAGGAATTTAATATGCAAGAACGCCGCGGCATGTACGAAATTTTTACGGAACGTATCCTTGCCGTTGCTCCTAAAGTCCTCCGCGCCTTCGATACCGTTCAATTCAAAGATTATTCGCGTTATGAAAGCTCAATCTTTAATCCCGAAGAAAAATTCGCTCACAGAGAAAAATATTTCCCTGAAGATTGCAAAGCGGCTTACGAAATCGGACGCGACTTAGTTAAATGATTTATTTGCTCATAATCGCGGCAATCGTGGCTTTGGCGGTGCTTTATAAGTTCTCGCCGACTAAAAAAGCCTTCATGATAATTTGCACGCTAATTTTAATCGTTTTTGGGGCAAGCGCGTTCATTCACGGGCGACAAGTTCAACAGGAAATCACGCGGGCACAACTTGAGGACTTGCAAGCGCGTCAAAAGATTTTTGGGGAATGGTACGCCGCTTATCAGAAGGATATTGACCGCCTCGACCAAAATTGGCAACTTTATCACAATATCCTTGACGGTTTGAACTCGACGGAGCCGCAAAACTTCAACGCGGAGGCAATTTATCTGCGATTTAAGGAATTGGAGCGCGAATCACTCGACGAACAGCTTAAAATTCATCAGCTGAACCCGCCGCCCGAACTTGATAGGGAAAATCGCGACTTAGTTGACGTAATGATAAAGAAAACTCAACGCTACGTCGACGCGCAGACGAAAACGATAACTTTATCGGCGCAAGCGGCAACTCCGCCCGTCGAATTGGAAAATTTAAAAATTCGCCTTCATGATATTATGATTCGCGAATCGCCCGAAGGTTTATTCACGGCGCAAGAAATTTCCGCGATTCGTTCCGCTCTCGAAGATTGAGGAGGTGATTTTTTCTTTGGAAATTATAAAAAAGTTCAGCGGCATTACTAAAAAATATCCGCAACCCGTCGTAGCCCTCGGAATGTTCGATGGCGTTCATCTTGGGCACGCAACCGTTATAAATCACGCTATCGACAAGGCTAAACTGGTTAAAGGTACTTCAATCGTCTTTACTTTTTCAAATCACCCGCTGACGGTCATTTCTCCCGACGATGCGCCGCTTATGATTGGCAGTAAGAACCTTAGACGCGAAATTTTTGCTAATATGGGCGTCGATGTGCTTATCGAAGTCCAATTTACCAAAGATTTTAGTAAAAAATCGCCCGAAGAATTTTTAGAACTTCTACGCGATAAAATTGCTCCCGCTTACGTCGTAACAGGGCAAAATTATACTTTTGGGCGATGTGGGCGCGGCAATGGGCGTTTATTGCTTCGCGAGGCGGAAAATTACGGCTTTAAAGCTGAAGTGTGCCAAACTTTTACCGTCGATAGAAAAACCGTTAGCAGCACCCGAATTCGCGCTTTAATTGCCGCTGGTGATTTAATTTCTGCTAATGAATTGCTCGGAAGGAACTTTATTTACGCCGGCGAAGTCGTAAATGGCGATAAACGCGGGCGCAAAATCGGTTTTCCTACCGCAAATATTGAAATTGACGATAAAAGGGCTATGCTCCCAAATGGCGCGTATATTGTGCGCGTTAAAGTTCGCGACAAATTTTTTAACGGGATTGCTAATGTCGGCGATAATCCAACTTTTAAAGTCGCAAAACGCCGTTTAGAAGTTTTTATCGATAATTTCAGCGGAGACATCTACGGGGAAGAAATTTTCGTTAGTTTCGTCAGCAAATTGCGCGATGAAAAGGTTTTTTCCTCCGTAGACGATTTAAAAGCTCAACTTAATGAAGATTTGAGGGTTATGAGAAATGCCACAGCTAATTAAAATCCATAATTTAGGCTCGTCGGGTGAGGGCGTCGGCAAACTCGGCGAGCTTATTATTTTTGTCGAAGGCGCGTTGCCAGGCGAAGAAATTTTAGCCGAAATAGTGACGCGCAAAAAAAATTATGCCGTCGGAAGGCTAATTGAGGTCGTTAAACCGTCTAATGAACGCGTTAAGCCGTTTTGCCCACTTTATAACGATTGCGGCGGCTGTCAACTTCAACATTTGAATTATTCCGCGCAATTAAATTGGAAACGTCAGCAAATTATCGACGCGGTGGAAAGAATCGGCAAATTAAATGGCGTAGAAATTTTTGATACGCTCGGAATGGAAAATCCCTTGCGTTATCGTAATAAAATGCAATTCCCCGTCGGAAAAAATCTGCAAATCGGCTGTTATGCCAGCGGAAGTCATAAAATTATCGATACGCAAGCTTGCATGATTCAAAACGAATTAAACGATAAAATTCTTAATGCCGTCCGCAATGTCGCTAAAAAATTTCAAATTCAACCATATAATGAGGACACTTACAAAGGTTTTTTGCGTCACGTAATGGGCAGAATCGGTTTTAACGGCGAATTTATGATTGTTTTAGTCACTGCAACGAAAAATTTCCCTAACGAAAAAAATTTTGTCCGCGCTCTGGTTAAAGAACTTCCGAACGTTACGAGCATTCAACAGAACGTCCAAACTTTTAAAAATAACGTGATTTTAGGGC
>CAMJAZ010000235.1 GCA_946403735.1 uncultured Selenomonadales bacterium | reverse complement strand
GCCTGAATAAAAAATTAGTAAGCTGCCTTCGTTAGAAATTTCGCCGAGATGTGATTTGAACGTTTCGCGCTGTATTTCACGATCTATAAAAAATTTTTGCGAATCAACTTTATATTGTGGATTGTCAGCAGATTTTTTTCTTTTTAAAATTCCCATTGGCGTACTCCGTTTTCAATGCGTGATGAAAAATTTATTGGCGATTAGTTTATCAGAAAATTTTAAATTATGGAAGTGATATTGTGCAACTTTCAGCTGAAAATATCGGCGTACAATTTAGCGAAAAAAAAATACTGCGCGGCATCACGTGCAAATTTCCAGCACATAAACGCACGGCAATTATTGGACCAAATGGCGCGGGCAAGTCAACGCTGTTGAAAGTACTTTGTCTGTTGAATGAAAATTTTACTGGTCGCGTGACTTTAAACGGCGGCGATATTCGCGAACTTGGACGGCGAAAAATTTCTCAAGTCATTGCAATTCTGCCGCAGGAAAAAGAAGCGCCACAAGATACGACCGTCAAACAGTTGGCAAATTTCGGTAGATTTCCGCACAGAAAATTTTTTGAAAGTACGACGGCTGAAGATACCCGCGCAGTTGAATGGGCGCTTGAAGTTACGAAGATGAAAAATTTTGCAGACCGTCAAGTTGCGTCACTTTCTGGCGGCGAACGTCAACGCGCATGGCTTGCAATGACGCTTGCACAACAGCCGCAAATTTTACTTTTGGACGAGCCGACAACTTACCTTGACATTGCCCACCAGTTGGACGTTATGGAAATTATCAACGCCGTTAATAAAAACTTCGGCATGACGATAATTTCAGTTTTGCACGATATTAATCACGCAAGAATTTATAGTGATGAAGTTGTCGTCGTAAAAGGCGGTGAAATTTTTGCTACGGGCGAGCCGAAAAAAGTTTTGACTGCCGCGTCTGTAGAAAAAATTTTTGAAGTGAAAGCGGACACTTTCACAAATTCCAGCGGCGTCGAAATGGTTTTAGCCTGCAATTAAAATTGTAAATGATATTGAAAATGTTGGAAAAGGTGGGGCGCGCAAGGACGCGCGCCCGTCCGCACAAATCGCGTGATGCGATTTCTGCGGACATGTTTCTTTTTGCTACTTTTTCAGCTCGCCAAAGAAAAAGCAGGTTCAAACAATTTAAAACTTTAATCTTATTTGAATTTATCAACGCGACCTAAAAACCTAACATTGAAAGGGGATTTTAAAATATGGCATTGACTTTAAAATCTGGTTTCACTTTCGACTACGATAATCTTTTCGGTGAAGGCAAAGTCACGCAGGCTGACTTGGACTTTTACGCGGAAGACCTTAAAAAAGCTCATGAAGCAATGAAAGTTATGCGTGAAAGTGGCTTTATCAAAGCTCACCTTTCAAAAGACGGCGCACCTGAAAAAGTTTACTTCTCCAAACTTCCTTACATTACCGAAGAAAATGGCAAACTCAATCTCAATTCCCCTGCAAGCATTCAAAAGTTGCATGACTTTACCGAACATCTTCGCAACAATACTGACGTTGTAGTTTCGTTAGGTATCGGCGGTTCATTCTTGGGCAACAAAGTTTTATTCGACCTTTTCTGCGGCGAATTTTGGAACACTTGGACTAAGGAACAACGTCACGGCTTGCCAAAAGTTTATTTCAGTGGACAAAATATTGACCCGCGCAGAACTGGCGATATTATCAACCACATTAAGGCAATGGCGGCGGCACATCATCATGCAATGCACCATGAACTTGGACATGAACACCAGCACGAACAGGAATTTAAACATGATAATCCTAGTATTTCACACAGCCATGATCCAAATTTGAAAATTGACCATAAATTCAAAGTCTGCTTAATCTGTATTTCAAAATCTGGCGGCACGCTCGACACAATGAGCAACTTTATGGTTATGTATGAAGCGCTTAAAAATTGTGAAGATATTGAAGTCGAAGTCGTCGCCGTAACCGATCCGAATATGGAAAAGAAAACGTTGCTTAAGCAGTTGGCGGTTGAAATGGGCTGGCAACAGTTCGCAGTACCTGACGGCGTTGGCGGACGTTTCACGGTATTTTGTGAAGTTGGGCTTGTAACTGCTGCCGTTATCGGTATGGATATTGAAAAATTCCTTGAAGGCGCTCGCGATATGGACGAAGCTTGCAAGAATGAAGATATTTGGCAGAATCCTGCAATGCTTAATGCCGCGTTGAAATTTGCCGCGTCTGAAAAGCACGGTCGCAATATCGAAGTTATGATGCCTTACGGTGACTACCTTAAATCTTTGTCTGAATGGTACATTCAACTTTTGGCTGAATCACTCGGCAAACAGTTCGACAAGGAAGGCAAGGAAGTTTGCTACGGTCGCACGCCGTTAGTTGCTGTCGGTACAACTGATATGCATTCGCAGACGCAACAACATCAAGAAGGCACGTTGGACAAAGTCGTACAGTTCATTAAAGTTGCGAAGTGGGATAACGATTTGACAATCCCCAATGCTTTCCCGAACTTCAAAAAACTGGCTGATATTTCTGGCGTAACGATGAGTGAAGCGCTTGAAGTTGCAAGACAATCTAACGCAGACGCTTTGAAGTCGAATAAACGTTTCAACGCTTGCTTTACGTTGCCTGAACTCAATGAATATCATCTCGGCGAACTTTTGTATATGTTGGCAATGTCTGTTGCTTATGAAGGCGAACTTTCCAACGTCGACGCTTTCAACCAGCCTGGCGTTGAGGCTTACAAGCGCATTATGGGACCGAAACTTAGCGAATTGAGAAAATCCAAGGGCTTGTAATCAATTAAGAATTAAGAATTAAGAATTGTAAATTCTGATACAAAGTTCGTAATAAAAAAAATTATCGGCTGTCAAAATTTGGCAGTCGATTTTTTATTAAAAAATTTTTTCGCATTCAAAGGAAATTTTATCCGTCAAATTTTTTTCAAGCTTAGAAAAAATTCTGTCACGAACAATCAATGATTCTTCTTCCGTCGCCTCCATTAACAGGACTAAAAATTTATTTTTGCCGCTTTGTGAAACGCAGTCACTTTTTCGCAGGGAATGTAGCAACGTATCTTTAAACTTTTCAGCAAAATTTTCATCAGCTACCGTGAACTGAATCAACGTTAAACCTTTTCGGTAATTGTCGCACATTCGCGCAAGTAAGCGGTAAATGTGCTGAAAAATATTGAAGTCGACGAAGTACGCGCCTGGCTCAATATTTCGTTCACCTAAAATCATTTTAGTTTGATAAATGCCATCAGTCCTAGTTAAATGATTTTCAACGTGATGATGTTTACCGTACACCGCGCAGGAATGTTTACCTTGCTTTTTCACGTCGTACAGTACGCTATCAGCCGCTTTGTAAAGCGTGACAAATTCCGTGCCTTCATCTGGTACAAAAACTGCGCCGACGCTAACGCCTAAAGGAATTGACATATCAGCGCCAAGAATTTTTTTAGCCGTACTTAAAAGTTGCTCATTCAGAAATTTAGTTTTCGTGACTAAAATTTTTTCGTCGTCAACATTTTGCAGGTATGCAATAAATTCATCGCCGCCGATTCGTCCGACTAAATCATTTTCGCGCGTAATTTTTCTTATTAAATCGGCAAAACTCACCAAAATTTTATCGCCCGCGCTATGTCCGTAAATGTCGTTCACCAATTTAAAACTGTCAAGGTCAAGAATTAACAATGCGCCAGTCGAATTTTGAACAAGTTCGCCAATTTCTTTTTGCGACGCAGTTTTATTCAGTAAATTTGTAAGCGGGTCAGTTGCCGCCGCCGTTTCAAGTCCATGAATTTTATCCAAATGGTCAATCGCATTGCCCACACG
>CAMJAZ010000234.1 GCA_946403735.1 uncultured Selenomonadales bacterium | reverse complement strand
CGAATCATTCACTAAAATTTTAGCGTTATTAATAACCGTCCGCATTAAACCTTCAGCAATGCTGTCTGTAATTTCCATATTGCCGCCGTTAGTGAAGTATCGTTCCATTGTGTGCATTAAAATATCAACGCAACCACAAGCCGTTTGATAGTCTGGCAAAGTCAACGTCAACGTAGGATTCATAATTGCAAATTTCGGACGTGAAAGATTATTGGTATAACCGCGTTTAGTGTTCGTTTCATCGTTTGTAATGACGGAACTGTTGCTCATCTCACTACCTGCGGCGGCAATGGTTAAAATTACGCCGACAGGAAGACACGCTTTAGCTTGCCGAGTACGTTCATATAAATCCCATACATCGTGATTCGGTTCAGCAAGCGCGTAGGCAATAGCTTTTGCAGAGTCAATGACACTGCCGCCACCTACCGCTAAAAGAAAGTCAATCTGATTTAAATTGCCAAGTGCAACACCTGCACGAACTTTGCTTAATCTAGGATTAGGAACTACGCCGCCAAGTTCAACGTGGAAAATGCCCGCTCTATCAAGAAAAGTTTTTACGCGGCTAATAAGACCAGATTTAACTGCACTTTGTCCGCCGTAATGGAGAAGTACACGTGAACCGCCATAACGTTTTACCATTTCAGCTACTTTATCTTCAGTATCTCTGCCGAAAATAATTCTAGTCGGCGTGTAGTATTCAAAATTAAAAGACATAATATCACCGCTCCTTAAAAATTTTTATACTTCAACGTGCATATACTACAACACGTTCCTGTTCACGGACGCCGACTAATCTACCTTCAATTCTAAGCTGCCGCATATTGTTTAAGCACTGCTCCAAATAATCTTCCTGCGCCATTATATAATCTTCGTCAGGCATTTCGCCATCATAATCTTCAATTAGATTTTCACCAAAATAATTTTCTGCTAACTCCGTCAAAAGGGAAAGTTCCCTGCAAGTCAAAGTTGACATATCGCGGCGTACATTTAAAAAGCACGTACCGAAGACGCCTTCAACGTTCAATTCAATTTTCGCGCCGCCTAAACCTTCAATGTGGTGAAATGTTTCGACGGACTCGGCAACGTAGCTTAAAAAGTTTTCAAAGTCATTTTGAGAAAATTTTCCACTCAATGCGAAAGAAAGTTCAAGCATATCGCCTTTGGAATCGTAGGTGACAGACTGTACAGAAGGATACACTACCAAGATTGACGCCAATAATTTGCTGGCGTCGGGATTTGGCTTTTTCTCTCTTTTAAAAAAATCAAACATGCTTTCAAACCCCCTTCGCATTGTTAATTAGCTTTTAGCAAATAATTCTTAATTCTTAATTCAAACTCATCTGGCGTAGTCGACGACGCGCGTTTCACGAATAACCGTTGCTTTAATTTGTCCAGGATATTCAAGTTCCTTTTCAATGCGCTTTACAATGTCATGAGCTAACGTCACGGCTTCCAAGTCGTCAATTTTATCAGGTTTAACCATAATTCGGACTTCGCGCCCAGCTTGAATGGCAAAGCACCTGTCAACGCCTTCAAATGATTCAGCTATTTCCTCAAGCATTTTTAAGCGCTTAAGGTACATTTCCAAACTTTCACGACGTGCACCAGGTCTAGCGGCGGAAACGGCGTCAGCGGCGGCAACCAGTACTGCCTCAACGCTTGTTGCCTCAACGTCGCCATGATGTGATGCAATCGCATTGATGACAACTTTATTTTCGCGATAACGTTTAGCTAAGTCAGCGCCAATCGTGACGTGCGGTCCTTCAACTTCATGGTCAACTGCTTTTCCAATATCGTGAAGGAGACCTGCGCGTTTCGCTAAATTTACGTCGACGCCCAATTCACTAGCCATAATTCCAGCAAGTTTAGCCACTTCGATTGAGTGATTTAAAACATTTTGACCGTAACTCGTGCGGTACTTCAACCTGCCTAAAAGTTTTATCAGCTCTGGATGAATGCCGTGAACGCCAACTTGGAATGTCGCCTGTTCACCAGTTTCTTTCATACGCGCTTCAACTTCACGTTGCGCTTTCTCGACCATTTCTTCAATCCGCGCAGGATGTATTCTGCCGTCTGAAATTAATTTTTCCAATGCAACGCGGGCAACTTCACGACGTACGGGATCAAAACCCGAAAGGATAACCGCTTCTGGCGTATCGTCGATAATTAAATCAATTCCAGTTAAAGTTTCAAGCGTGCGAATGTTGCGACCTTCACGACCGATAATTCTGCCTTTCATATCATCGCTAGGCAAAGTGACAACTGATACAGTCGTTTCAGCAACGTGATCGGCGGCGGAACGTTGAATTGCAATGCTTAAAATATCACGCGCCTTTTTATCAGCCTCTTCCTTAACCTGCGCGGCATACTCTTTAATCTTCAACGCCTTATCATGTTTAAGCCCTTCTTCAACTTCGGTCATGATGATATTGCGTGCCTCATCACGTGACAGCGCCGCAATACGTTCAAGCTCGGCATCTTCTTTTTCCTGCATTGCATCAAGTTGCGCCTGTGATTCAGTCAACCGCGCTTCCTTTTTACTAAGGAGAACTTCTTTTTTTTCAAGAGAATCCATTTTTTTATCTAAATTCTCTTCCTTTTGTACGACACGTTTTTCTTGACGCGCCAACTCACTGCGGCGTTCCTTTGTATCACGATCCAATTCCTGCCGCATTCTGTGAATTTCTTCCTTAGCCTCCATAACAGCTTCTTTTTTTTCAGCTGAACTTTTTTCCTGTGCTTCAGCTAAAATACGTCGTGCTTCCTCTTCAGCAGAACCAATTTGAGCTTCCGCAGTGCGTTTACGTGCCGCATATCCACCTATTGCGCCTAAAACTATTGCAACGACTGCGACCGCTATTGTAGTTACAATGACCCTCACCCCCAAATTTTTTAAAAATACCCTAGCTCATAGTAAAATTAAAAATCTACAGGGGCTACTATCTGTCAACTTAAAAAATTTTTCGATTAATAAACGGAAACTTTCCGCGTTATATTTGTTCGATAATTTGCAACAAAAAATTTTTAAAACTATGCGACAGAAAACTATCACGAAAATTTATTCTACCTTAAAAAATTTATGTTAAAGGTTAATTGAGTAAGTCAACAAATTTTTTATAATCGGGAAAAAATTTTTGCCCGTTTCGATTTTTAATTTAAATAAGCTCTAGCATTCAAATACCGTAATATTTTATAGATTGTTGCAGGATATGTCAATGAAATTGCACGGGAAAAATTTGCAAATAAATTCTGCAATTAGCATTAAAAATAATTTTAGTTGACGCGCCAAAAATTTTTGTGCTATACTTTTCCGCGTCAAAAATATTTTTTATCCTCGACGCAGTTCGACGAAAACTCCAACGCTGACTTCGTTGCAGGAAATTTTAAAAAGTAGGAGGAATTTTTTATGCTGGATAAAGACGCCAAGCAGGAAATTATGACTAAGTACGGCATGCACGAAGGGGACACTGGCTCGCCTGAAGTGCAAATCGCGCTGTTGACTGCAAGAATTTCTTATCTCACCGAACATTTGAAAGTTCACAAAAAGGATCATCATTCGCGTCGTGGGCTTTTAAAAATGGTCGGTCAACGCCGTCGCCTGTTAAGTTACCTTAGCAAGAAAGACATCAATCGTTATCGTGAAATTATCGCGCAACTCAATCTGCGTAAGTAGTCGGTGAAAAATTTTAAGTTTGTTTGTAAATTCAAACTGGAATTTAAAGTTTATTTTTTTTTTAAACTACTTTTTCTTTGGCGCAAAGAAAAAGTAGCAAAAAGAAACATGCCCGCTGAAATCGCATCACGCGATTTGCGCGGGCGGGCGCGCGTCCTT
>CAMJAZ010000233.1 GCA_946403735.1 uncultured Selenomonadales bacterium | reverse complement strand
ATAGTAGCACGGAGATTCTTATACGGTCTGCCTTTCTTATTTATCCCACTGTTCAGCAGTTAATTCATAGTGTTTCAACTTTGTCACCCCAACGCTATTTTATCATTTTTTCTATTATTCAACAGCACCTAACTACTGACTAAAAAAATTTGCAAGTTGCCGAAGATTTTTAATTATGAATTCGTAATTCGTAATGCGTAATGGTGGAAACCAGCGGCATTTCCAAGCGCCAGCTGAAAGGTTGGATAGAAGGGGGCGCGCATCCTTGCGCGCCCGTCCGCACAAACGACGTGATGTCGTTTCTGCGGACATGTTTTCTTTTGTTACTTTTCTTTTGCGCCAAAAGAAAAGTAGTTTATTTAAAAAATTTTAATTATTCAACACGCCCTAACTACTCACTAAAAAAAATTTGAAAGTTGCCGCGTCATAATATTTTTAAATAGAATTTCATTTTTCGCTTGAAAAAAATTTTTTCTCCGTTATAATAAGTTCTAAATTATCAAAAAATTTCTTTGAAAGGCGGGTAATTTTATGGCAGGTAATAAACCTACAGCTGAAGAGATGCACAAGATTCAAACGTCGAAGTGGTATCCTAAATATCACCCTGCGCCACCTTATGGCTGGCTGAATGATCCCAACGGTTTCTGCTGGTACAAAGGCGAATATCACATCTTCTATCAGTATCATCCGTACTCCGTGAACTGGGGACCTATGCACTGGGGACACGCCACAAGTAAGGATTTGTTCCATTGGACGCATCAGCCTATTGCCATTGCACCTGGTGAATTTTCCGAAGGTAAAGAATGGTACGACTGGGACGGCTGTTTCAGCGGTTGCGGCTATGAATTTGAAGGCAAGCTTTGGCTTATGTACACTTCGCAAAGGTTTAACCGTTCTGGAGGTATGGACACTGGCGGCAATGCCAGCAATCCTTCTGGCTACAATCCTTCTGGTAGTTCAGGCGGCGGCAACGTCACGGAGCGTCAATGTTTTGCTTATTCCGAAGATGGTATCAACTTCACTAAGTACGAAAAAAATCCTGTCATTGACATTCCTAACGGTCATCCAATTATTGCCAATATCGACTTCCGCGATCCAAAAATTTGGGATCACAACGGCAAATATTACTGCGTAATTGGCAACAGGATTCATGACCGCTCCCGCACGCAAATAGTTCTGTTTGAATCTGACAATTTCTTTGACTGGAATTATAAATCAATCGTTGCAATTTCTAATCCTGACGGCTCGGAAGGTACAATGTGGGAATGCCCTGGCTTTGCACATTTCGGCGATGATTACGTTATGATTATTTCGCCGCAACACGTCCCGCCGCAAGGTCGTCTTTACCATAACATTCACCAAGCTGGTTATATGGTCGGCAAGCTCGATTATGATCAAGGCGTCTTCACGCACGGCAACTTCGTCACCTTCGATTACGGTTTCGACTTCTACGCAACTACAATGATGAAAGACCCGCAAGGGCGCTACTTTATTATTGGCTGGCTGGATATGTGGCAAAGTCCATTCCCAGAACAAGAAGACGGATGGAGTTGCATACTGACAATTCCGCGCCAACTCAAAATGGTAGACGGAAAAGTTGTCACCGTACCGCCAGAAGAATTTTTAGAAATGCGCGACAAGTGCACTTCTTACGATAATGTTTGCATTGACAAGGCAACGGAATTTGACGGCGTAAAAGGCGATGTCGGCGAATTGCTCTTTGATGTTGACCTTAAACAAACTGGCGATTTCGGCTTTGAACTTCGTTGCAGTGAAGACGGCGAAGAAAAAACTGTCTTCTACTACAATGCGGCTGAAAAATATTTCGGCTTAAATCGTGACAAGGCTGGTCGTGAACAGAGTGGTACTCGTGAATTTGATTTGCCTGAACTCGATACATTGAAATTCAGAATCTTCCTTGACAAGTCCTCAATCGAAGTTTTCATGAACGACGGCGAATACGTTATGTCAACTCGTGTTTATGCGCGTGAAGATTCACTCGGTATTCGTTTCATACCTAAAGAAGGCGGAAAAATGGTTATGCCGTCCTTGAAATTTTACACGCTTAAAGTGTAATACTTTAAATTCTCAAGACAAAATCCTACTGAATATATTTTGCGCCAAGAAATTTTTCTTGGTATTTTTTTTTCAAGTTAAAATTTCCGCGCAGATTTTAAGTCAAGCGTAAAAGTTTTTTTGCATTACCGCTGAAAATTTTATTTTTATCGGTGTCATCAATCGTCAAGGCATTAATAAAATCAATCAGCGTACCCTGTGAATCCCATGGACTATCCGTGCCGAAAAGAATTTTATCAGCGCCGAAAATTTTATACAACTTCATAAAATTTTCCACGTCAAGCATTTGCACTTCGTCCGTGCTATAATAATCGTAGCTGTTAGGAATTTTTCCAGTTGAAAAGGCAGTATCAATGAAAACATTCACGCCGCTAAGTTCGTCGGCAACTTCGTCCCAACTTTTCCAGCCGCCCATATGCGCTAAAATAAATTTTAACGCGCCAATTTCTTCGACGACGTGACGCGCCATTTTCGGCGTACAATTAATTTTGTCAGGAAAGCCAATGTCAAGTCCCGCGTGAGTGATGACGATTAAATCTAACTCGGCGGCTCTGTCGAAGATGCGCAGAAATTTTTTATCGTCAAGATTTGTATTTTGATAGACTGGATGAATTTTAATTCCCTTGAAACCCAAATTTTTCACGCGGCTAAGTTCTGCGCGGAAATTTTCAAAGTCAGGGTGAATGCTGGCGAAAGAAATAATTCCAGCGTCGGAAAATTTTTCATTAATCTGCGCGGCGTTATCGTTAATCTTCGTGACTTGTTCAGGTTTAGTAGCGACGGGCAAAATTATTGAACTGTCGACGTTAAATTTTTTCATGGACTTTAAAAGCCCGTCCAAAGTTCCATTCGTGAAAGGTTGCGTGTGACTTTTTCCGCTCAACGTTTTGAGTGTCGACGCGGCAATTTTATCTGGGAAAATGTGCGTGTGAATATCGATAATCATTTTGTAATGCTCCTCAATTCAATAAAATATTTTACAAAATTATTTTATCACAAAAAAATTTAAGCGGCTTTAAATTTTCACATTTTCAGTGGTCGATAACAAATTAGAATAATTGTTATTCCAACAAAGAATTTTATTTTTCTCGCCATAATAATTAAAATATATGGCATTTCAACGTTAAGCTTTTCAATTTTGTTTTCCAAACACATCAAAAGCTTAAAGCTGAAAGCTAAAGCTAAGATGAGGTGGTAAAATTTATGGGACATCCTGTCACGACGAATCCGTTTATAATCATGATGATTAATATGACGGTCGTTTTTATTGTGTTAATCGCGTTGAGTTTTTTAATTCAGCTGATACACAAACTTGATCCGACAAAAGCGCCTGAAGTAAAAGAATCAGCGCCACACGTTGAAGAAGATGAAATGCAACGTCTAATTAAAAATGTTAAAGATTCAAAGACAGTGACAAGTGCTGATATTCCAAGTGAAGATGACGTACCAGAGGAAGTTATAGCCGTGATAATGGCGGCAATAGCGCAATGCGGCATTAATGGTAAAGTTCGCGCCGTGCGAATTGCTGACCGTGACAATACGGCATGGAAGAGCAAAGCGCGTTCAAATTTAGGTAGTAGAAAGTAGGAGGTAGGGTGTAGGGTGTAGAAATTTTACTACTAACTACTAACTACTAGGTGGAGTTGAATAAATAATGTTAAAAATTTCAAGCTGAAAAATAGTGGTAAAAAGCGGCATTTCCCAGCGCCTGCTGAAAAGTAGGGCGAAAATAGCAAATGGACGCGGTAAAACGTTTAATTGCTGTAACGCTGAACGCGAGGCGCA
>CAMJAZ010000232.1 GCA_946403735.1 uncultured Selenomonadales bacterium | reverse complement strand
AAAATCCAAGTTTGCGCTTGATTTACTTTTACGTCGATTAAATCGCCAGCATTTTCCGTACCGTGCGGGAAGAGTACAGATTTATTTGTACGTGTCCGACCAGTAAAAATATTTTTATCAGTCTTGCTAGCGCCTTCGACTAAAACTTCAACCGTCGTATCGTCAAGCTGTAAATTTTTTGCAAGGCTAATTTCATTTTGTACCGCCATTAACTCATTAAGTCTGCGGTGTTTAGTTTCGTCGTCAACCTTGCCGTCAAAATTCGCGGCAGGTGTTCCACTACGTTCAGAATAAATGAATGTGAATGCCATATCAAATTTAATTTCGCGCAGAAAATCTAACGTCAGCTGGAAATCTTTTTCCGTTTCGCCAGGAAAACCGACAATTAAATCTGTCGTCAAGCTGATGTTCGGAATGGCGGCACGAATTTTTTTGACAAGCTCCAAATATTTTTCGACGGTGTAAACTCGATTCATCTTTCGCAGAATGTCATTGCTACCGTACTGTACGGGCAAATGAATATGTTCACAAATATTTTTGCCGTTCGCCATAACGTCAATTAATTCGTCTGATAAATCTTTCGGATGACTTGTCATAAAGCGAAGACGTTTCAGACCGTCAATTTTATCAACGGCGGCTAAAAGTTTTGCAAAGGTCATCTCCTGCAAATCTTTACCGTAAGAGTTGACGTTTTGCCCCAATAAAGTTATTTCCTTGTAGCCATTGTCGACGGCGTTTTTAGTTTCGGCGAAAATTTCTGCGGCAGGACGGCTTCTTTCACGTCCGCGAACGTACGGCACAATGCAGTAGGTACAAAAATTGTTGCAACCGTACATAATCGGCACGAAGGCTGATACTTTACCCGTACGAATTGGGAAAACTTCAGGCTCAATAATTTGTCCGCTAACGTTGGAAGTGTCTACAAATTTTTTCCGCGCAGATTCAAAATTTTCCACGACGTTAGAAAGTTCGCCGCGCCGCGCAGTTCCCAATACAAAGTCGACGTTGGGATAACGTTTAATCAAGTCGTCGCCGTCTTTTTGTGCAAGGCAACCCATAACGCCGATAATCAACGCGGGATTCTGCAACTTGTAGCGGTTAAGTTCGCCAATCTTGCCGTAAATTTTATCCTCCGCCGTAGCGCGTACACAGCAAGAGTTAATTAAAATTAAATCAGCCGCCGCAATATCGTCAGTCAATTCGTAGCCGATTTTATAAAGTTGTCCAGCCATACGTTCAGATTCGGCAACGTTCATTTGGCAGCCGTAAGTTAGAATTTTAAAATATTTTTTCATAGTTAGTAGTAAACCTAAAAGCTAAAACCTAGTAAAGCATCTGAATTAAAAATAATATCGCCATAACCGCCAACAACGGATGAATTTGTCGCCACTGTCTAGTTGCAACTTTCAAGATAACGTAAGTTATTATTCCAATGCCGACGCCGTTGGTTATGCTGTAGGTAAACGGCATTAAAACCATTGTCAGGAAAGAAGGAAAAGCTTCCGTGTAATCTTTCCAATTAATATTTGCAACGTCAGCAACCATAAAGCAACCTGTTAAAATTAACGCGGGAGATGTTGCCGCTGGAATTGATGCGATTGACGCCGCTATTGGTTGAAGGAAAAGTAACATTAAAAATAAAAATGCCGTGACAAATGATGTAAAGCCAGTTCGTCCACCAGCCGCAACGCCCGTTCCAGATTCAACGTAACTTGATGTTGGACCTGTACCAGCAAATGCACCTGCAAAACTGGCGATTGAATCTGCAAGCAACGCGCTTTTCAAATTGGGAAATTTATCGTCGTGAATCAATCCAGCTTGTTGACCGACGCCGAGCATTGTACCCGTCGTGTCGAAAAGCGTTACTAATAAAATCGTGAAGATTATCATTGCCAGTGACGGCATACCGTCAAAACTCAACTGCATAAAAGTTTGATCAAAACCTTGCGGCGTTGAAAAAAATTCTTGTGGCAATTCCCAATAACCCAAAATTCCAGCAAAAATTGTCGTGCAAACCATTCCGATAAAAATTCCGCCTTTAACGTTCATCACAACTAAAACCATAGTGATTAAAAGTCCGATAACTGTTAAATGCAAAATCGGATCGTTGAGATCGCCGAAAGCTATCATTGTTGCGTCTGAAGGAACGACAATGTGACCGCTACGAAAACCAATTAACGCGATAAATAAGCCGATACCTGCCGCGATAGATTTTTTCAGTGAAAGTGGAATTGAATTGATAAACATTTCGCGGAATTGTGTCAGCGATAACAGCGTAAAAATTCCAGACGCAACAGCCGCCGCGCCAAGTGCTTGTTGCCATGCGACGCCTTGAGATAACATTACAGAGTAGACCAAGTAAGCGTTGATACCTAAGCCTGGCGCTATCGCTATTGGATAATTCGCCGCCACGCCCATTATCATTGTGCCTATTACCGTTGCAATAATCGTTGCAATGTACACGCCGCCAAAATCCATTCCCGCCGCTGAAAAGACAGTTGGATTTACTATGACGATATACAACATTGAAAGGAAAGTTGTTGCGCCTGCTAAAATTTCCGTACGCAGATTTGTACCGCGTTCGTCGAATAAAAAATAATTTCTAAGTTGTTCCATTTAAAAATTCCTTTAAGATTTAATTTAAGTTACAATTTATTTTCTTCAAATTGATAACGTGCGCGGTGGAAGTCGTCCATAATTTGTAAATCGCGCTCCAAGTTGGGATTCACATCGTAAAAATCGGCGGGCGAACCTCTGTCGTACTCCAACGCAAGATTTTCAAAGTGACTTTTGCTAGCGTCAATCTTCAAATTTTCCATGACAACTTCACCAAGTCTTTCAGCGTCGGGGACAAGATAGCTAATGTTGTCAATGTATTCCATATAGCCTGGCACAACGCCCGTTTGAATATTTCCTTCAGATTCAGCAGATTTAAGCGTACCAGCAAGCGCTAACATTTCGCCCATTGACAAATCTGTTTCAACTGCGTCAAAGGCAACACTTAAAATTTTTGGTAACCTTAAAAGCGTTGCGGGGTCAGTAACTTTTTCTGCAAGCGCCCGCATAAAAGCTTGTTGCCTACGAACTCTGCCAGCGTCGCCTTCTGAATCGCGATAACGTACAAATTGAACCGCTTCATTGCCGTCCAAATGCTGATAACCTTGCCGCAGGTCAATGACGAGTCCGCCGTTGTCGTCCCAAGGATCTTCGTACTGCATATCGCGTTCAACGTAAATATCAATGCCTCCCATTTCATCAATAATTTTTGGGAAAGCATGAGTATTTATTTTAATGTAGCGGTCAACGTCGACGCCAAGAAAATTTTCAACAGTTTGGCGCGTCAACTTTGCGCCGCCGTAAGCATACGCCGCGTTAATTTTTTGATAACCCTGCCTTTCAATGTAAACTCTTGTGTCGCGCGGTATCGACAACAAGGACACTTCGTCGCTGGAAAAATTCAGAAACATTAAAGTATCTGACCTGCCAACGTCATCTTTGCGTTCATCGACACCCATTAAAATCAGCGTCATATTTTGTTTGACGGTCGGCAAAATTGTTTCTTCCTGCGCCGAATTTTTTTTCTGCGTGAAAAAATTATTTGGATTGTTAGACGTAGAAACTTTGTCCGTGAAACGGAAACCAGCGTAGACGCCCAATGACGCCGCGCCGATAAAAAGACAAATTAAAAATGATACCAAAGTTTTGCTTACGGCAAGTTTTCTACGTTGCGCTAATCTTTCACGCACGGCTCTTTCACTCATAATTCCTCACCAGCTAAAAAATTTTCTCGACAAAAAAATTCCTCCCAACAGCCGCCATTATATCAGAAAAAAAATATTTTACCTGAAAATTTTTCAATTAAATAAAAAAAGTCGTAGAAAAATT
>CAMJAZ010000231.1 GCA_946403735.1 uncultured Selenomonadales bacterium | reverse complement strand
ATTAGCTAATCAAATAGCCTTCCTTTTCAGCTTCTTCACGAAGTTTTTTCTCTTTCTTCATATTTTCTTCAAATGCTTTTTTTACATTGGGCGGCGCTTCATTGCTCAATTCAATAAGTTCGCCATATTTATTGTAAATTCCAAATTTATCAGTATATTTCCAATACCAAGGTTCAATTCCTGACATTTTAATTAAACTCCTCTTTAAGACGTTTCCAAATTTCTTTGGATAAGATAGGCGCATTTTCACCATTAGTAACGTAAAGCATAAAAACGTGAAATTCTATTGCTTAAAGGTACGTCACGTTTAACCTAATGCTACGTCCAAAATCATCATCAATACAAAGCCTAAACTGAATGAAATTGTTCCCCAATTTGAATGTTCGCCTTCGGACATTTCGGGTATTAATTCTTCTACAACAACATAAATCATAGCTCCTGCTGCAAATGCCAACATATAAGGTAACCATGAAATTATAAAGCTTGAAGCAAAAATCGTTATAACGGCGGCGATTGGTTCAACCGCGCCCGACATTACGCCGTACAAAAAAGTTGTCATCTTTGGCATACCTTCTGCACGCAACGGCATAGATACGATAGCGCCTTCAGGAAAATTTTGTATCGCAATGCCGATAGCCAATGCCAACGCTCCAGTAATGCTTATCAATTCATTTCCGTTGATATAATTTGCATAGACTACGCCAACTGCCATTCCTTCTGGAATATTGTGCAAAGTTACGGCAAGAATTAACTTTGTAGTTCGTTTCAAGTTGGAAACAGGACCTTCCGTTTCATTATCCAAGTGCATATGCGGCGTTACTTCATCGAGAAAAAGTAAAAATCCTACGCCGATTAAAAAACCTACGGCGGCTGGGACGAAAGCTAATTCCCCTAAATGTTCTGAACCTTCCAATGCTGGCTGTAACAAACTCCAAAAAGATGCCGCCACCATGACGCCTGCCGCAAATCCTGTCAATATACGTTGCAATGTATTTGAAATTGAATCTTTCAAAAAAAATACCATTGCCGCGCCAAGTGATGTTCCTATGAAAGGCAACAGCAGACCAATTACAATTTGTGTATCCATTACTTAACCTCCTGATACAAAAAAGACTGACGAGCTAATTTAACTTCGCCAGCCTTTTTTTGTACGAATTTTAATACGTAGTTATTCTGCTTTTTTCAAAATGGGAATAAGCATGCTTGCAATCATAAATGTTTGCGTCGGGAACGCGAAAATCATATTGTCCAGCTCTTGACCTGTAATTTTCTTATTGATAACAAGCGTTAAGAAGTCAAGCCAAGTTCCAGCCTCACTGCCATAAATCGTAGCGCCTGCTAAATAACCTTCGCTGTCAACAATCAACGTTATATCAATATCCAGTTCGCGATTATCTACCCATTCATTTTGCACGCCGTAAGGAATGGTATGAATTTTGTACTGCGCGGGATTTTTTTCAGCGTCTTCAATGGTAACGCCAACTTGCCCAATGCGTGGAAGTGTGAATACCAAATTCGGAATGACAGGGTAACAAATCGGCGCGTCACTTCTGCCGAGAATTTGTCCTGCAATATAATTCGATTCAAAAATTGCTGTTGGCGTAAGTTTAGGAATTTTTTTCTCAACTACATCGCCGCTTGCAAAAATATTTTTAACGCTTGTCCGCAGATGATCATCAACAACAATTCCGCGCCGACTTGCCGCTATTCCCAATTCTTCCAAGCCGAGCTCTTCATAATTTGCAATGCGTCCTGTAGCGTCAAGTACGTAGTTTCCCTCTACGCTAAGTCCTGATTTAGTCGTAACCTTATAACCGTTTTCAATTTTTTCAACGCCATCAACTGCTTCACCGCAATAAAATTTTGCACCTTGCGCAGTCATTTTCTCAACAAGCTTGCTAACATATTTTTCAGGATACGCCAGCAATGGACGTGACGCAAATTCAATGAATGTAACTTTTTTGCCGAGCATCAACGCCATAGACGCAAATTCCATTGAAATAATTCCCGCGCCGATACAAATCAAGTTGTCGGGAAATTCCTCAATATCTAAAAATTCACGGCTACCGTGTAAATATTCTTTGCCTGGAATGTTAAGCCGTGCATTGCGTTGACCCGTTCCTATGACAATGTATTCAGTAGAAATTTTTTTGTCGCCAGCTTGTACTGTGTGTGCGTCAAGAATTTTTCCCTTTTCGCGAATGAAAGTAAATCCCCACTGCTTGAACATTCCCGCCAACATTTCAGAAAACGGCGAAAGAACTTTTCTCTTATAGTCCATTAACTTTTTCCAGTCAATCGTGACGTTCTGTTCAACGCAAAGCCCGTTATAACGTTCGAGACTTTCAGCAAATTCAAATGGACCGTCCAACAAAATTTTTGCGTCGCAGCCGTAGTTTGTACAAGTGCCGCCAGGTAAATCGTGATCTACAAGCGCAACTTTTTTTCCTGCTTGTACAAGCATTAGTGCACCGTGCCAGCAAGAGTGACCGCTACCAATAAACACAACATCAAAATCGTACATGTACATCATCCTTTCAAAAAATTTAAGCTTGTCACCTTTTTAATATAGGAAATTTTTTTCGCATTAAACTGTAGGCGTTATCTTCTAGATTTTAATAAAAAAATTTTAGCATTCATAGCTTTAATTTTCAATTTACAATCTGCCGAAATTGTAAAATGAACCACGATTTTTTTTGTACGTGTAAAATTTTTCTGAAAGTTTCAACTTGATAAAGATTTTTATTGACGAAATTGTTTCAAAGTTTTACAATTACGCCAAATGATAAAAATTATTAGCAAAAAATTTTTTACAAGGAGGTCAGTAAATGAAATTAAATAACGCTAAGGTAGGCTCTACGGTACGCATTGACTCAATCGAAGAATCCCCAATGAAACAGCGCTTAATGACTATGGGAATTATTCCTGGTACGAAGGTTGAAATTTTACGCTCGGCACTCTGGGGAGATCCAATCGCAATTTGTCTTCGCGCATATAATTTGGCATTGCGCAGAGAGGACGCCGATAAAATTATCGTCACGGAACAGTAAGGAGATGAATTTATGTCAGCTTTATCAGTCGCGTTGACTGGCAATCCCAATACAGGAAAATCTACAATCTTTAATGAATTAACTGGCGCACGTCAAAAAATCGGCAACTGGCCCGGCGTTACCGTCGATAAAAAAGTTGGCGTCATTGAATACAAGGGCAGAAGTATTTCCGTAGTCGACCTTCCTGGCACATACTCAATGAATGCGCGTTCGCAGGAAGAAAAAGTTGTTAGCGATTATTTCAAAGAAAATAAACCTGACATCGTCGTAAATATCGTTGACGCCTCAAATATGGCGCGTAACCTTTTCCTTACCGTTCAACTTATGGAAGAAGGTATTCCGCTCATCATAAATTTGAATATGATGGATGAGGCGGAGCGGCACGGCATTAAAATTGACGAAGATAAACTCGAAAAAGTTTTTGGAATGCCCGTCACAAATACCGTTGGACGCAGTAACGCCAGCGTTCGGACTTTGCTTGACGTTTTCACAAATACGCGTATGTCGAATTATCACCCCAGCGAACTTTTACAAGAACACATTGACAAAGTTAAAGCGTTGAGAGCTAGCGGTAAATCGGCTGAAACGATTGAGGAAGAAATTATAACTGCGCGGTATGATTTTATTGATAAAGTTATGGAAAGCGCCGTAACGATTAAAGCCGCTGATAAAACTTTAGCTGATAAGTTGGATTCGTACCTTGCCAATGGCATATCGTCACTTGTTATAATGTTGGTAATGTTTTATCTGCTGTTTCAAATTGCGTTCACGTGGATAGGTCAACCGCTTGCAGATATGCTCGGTGAATTTTTTGAAGAAAACGTAGCAGTCGCGGCAAGTGAAGCAAT
>CAMJAZ010000230.1 GCA_946403735.1 uncultured Selenomonadales bacterium | reverse complement strand
TCATTAGGAAGTACGCCTTTAAATCCTGCGAAAGCTAAACGCGATTCATTTAAAATATTTCCGTCGTTATAATCTATTGGGCGGTAAGCATAGGCGGAACTGCAAGCGTGAACAGCCAAATCTGGAATTAAACCGAAAATTTCATTGACGTAGTAAACGCCTTCGCTTTGACCTTCGCGCGTCAAATAAATCCATTTTTTATTGCGGAATTTTTCGGCGAACTCTTCACAAAGTACGTTGAAATCATTTTGAATTTTGGCGGCGGCTTGTTCAATGACCTTGACAAGTTTTTCATCGCGATAAACTGCGGAATCTTTTTCCTCAATTGGAATTGCTGTGATTTGTTTGGTGTTCATTAAAATTTCTCCTTAAATTAACTCAACGATACTGGGCTTGATAACGTTGCCTGTGCTGTACTTGTAACCTTGAAACAAAACGCGATTGACTTTGCCCAACTGCGGGCTGGAAGGTGTACGGCGCATAAATTCATCGTCGTAGTAATCGCCCTGCGAAATGTCAAGCCGAGTATATGGCGCGTCGCGAAAACCTTTGTTGTACATTTCAAAGGCGAAGTCGAAAATTTTTTGCAACGTTTCATCATTGTGGCGGGCCATGTAATCCCACAGCGAATCAATATGCGATTCTTGAACAGCGCCGCTTAAAAATCCAGTAGCAGTATCACCTGCGCCGAAAATTCCAGCCAAGTTATAGCGCGTGTCTTCATCAAGCGTCAAATAAAGTTTGTAAATTTTGTCAAGCCCGCTGTAAGATTGGCGGTAAAAATTCGCCGTATCATTTGCCCTGTCAAGGTCGCGTTGAAGGTCTGAAATTTTTTTATTGGCGTCGTCAAGATTTTTATTAACGTCGTCAAGCTGGCGGTTAAAGTCGGCACGAAGATTTTTTTCTTGTACGTCAAAATCATCGTGCAGTTTGTCAAGCTGACGTTGCAAGCCGTCACGTTCGGCGGAAAATTTTTCAACGTCGCCGCGCAGATTTTCAACGGTGCTGTTTGCCGCGTCAAGTTCACGTTGCAATTTTGAATTTTCGTCACGCAAATTTTTAATTTCTTCATTGAGCGGCTGAATATTTTTCCGCGCCTTCAAGCCTTCGAGAATGCCTTCTAACAGTTCTTCAAATTTGTCAATCCACAAAATATTTTCCCTCCCGAAAATTTTTTTATTAACTTCCACCCCAAAAATTTTTTACCTGCTTTTTCAAGTGCTAAAGTCATAAAGAGTTGCGCTAGCCGCGAATGTTGACAAAAAAGGTTATGAAATCTAAAATATGTACAATAAATATTGAAAGTAATTTTAAATTCAACAGTGGGGATAGCAGTATGGCGTTAGGTATTGCAATTTTCGGCGGCATTTTATGGTTTATAATCGTAAGCTTGATTCTGTATTCAAAGGCTACACCAGAAGCGCAGGTACGCCGCAGACTCCAAGAAATGATTAACGCCGCTGAAGAATTGCGCCGAAAAGATAAAAAAGTTGACATAAAAAAACATACTGAACCAAATCCAAATGCCAATGTCGCCACTACCTTTAAACCTTTTTCGCAACGATCATTTTTTGAACGAGTTTTTAAACCGTTACTGAATAATATTTCGGAATATGTTCAAGGGTTGGCGCCCGTGCAAGTTAAAAATATGTTTGAAAAATATATTTTTCTTGCGGGCAAGCAGGGTATTTGGAGTGTCAAGCAACTTGTTTTAATATGGACAGTCTCCGTAGTAGTTGGAATAGTAGCGGCAATTTTCATCGCGCGGCACGTCGAATATCATTTTTTGCAGGAAACAATGATTTTAATTTTAGGTGGAGTAGCTGGCGCAGCTTTACCATTTCTCCGCTTACAAGCTATGATTCGTAAACGTAAGAAAAAAATTCGGCGACAACTGCCAGAATTTTTAGATTTACTTTGCGTCAGCGTACAAGCAGGATTGTCTTTTGACGGCGCAGTTTCAAAAATCGTAACGCGGATGAAAGGTCCGTTAATTACAGAATTTCAGCGTTTTCAAAGTGACATAAGCTTGGGAATGACGCGGCGCTATGCATTAACTCAAATGGCGCGGCGTTGTGACTTGGAAGAAATTTATTTGTTTACAACGTCAGTCATTCAAGCTGAAAAACTTGGGACAAGTATGTCACGAACTCTGAAGTTGCAAGCTGATAATATTCGTGAACGTCATCGCCAGTACGTGAAGGCGCAAGCGTTAAAAGCTCCTGTCAAAATAATTTTCCCTATGGTTTTATTCATCTTCCCATCAATTTTTGTTGTCTTGCTATTCCCTTCAATAATTCAGATTATCAAAACTTTAGGCAACCCTTAAAATTCCAAAATCTTAGTACGCGAATCAACGGAATGAAAGGAAGTGTGCTGGGCGGTTTAGAAAATTTTTCTACAAGTTAAAGTTGCCGCGCAAATCGAAATGAGAAGTATACGCCAAAAATTATTTACGCTCTTAATCGTTATGGGCTTTATCCCTTTAGCCATAGTATTAATTGCTGGCGCAGTCAGTTTGATTAATGAACTTGAGGAGGAGACGTACAAAGAAGGTTTGCTCCGAAATTCCGTTGTGTCTGAATACGTAACTGAACTTTTTGAAAAAAATTTTCACGTCCTCCACACATTGGCGCTTAATCCTTTAATAAAAGAATACGTCGTCGATCAATCTAGAATACCGCGAATGGTTATTTCTGAACTTTTACATCAAACGAACGATATTTTTAACGATAAAAATTTAACTGCGTTGACTGGCGCTGATGCGTATCAAATTATGCGTACAGACGGTTCAGACCTTGTCAACGTCGTCACGCGTCGACATTTTAAAGAGGCAATGAAAGGGCGCGACTTCGTTTCTGATGTTATCGTTAGCATGTCAACTGGCAAAATGATTGTCGTACTTGAAGTTCCCGTGAGGAATGAAAAGGGACAACCTATTGGAATGTTGCAACGCAATTTTAATTTGGTGGAAATGCAACATTTTGTTAGGGAGCTTGACGACAAAAAAAATTCCGTCGTAATTATTGACAGGGAAGGCAGGATTATTGCAAATTCCGATAAAACTTTTGAAAATGTTAATGATCGTCTTGAAGACGGCACCTATACAATGCTTTCTAAAAAAGTTCAACAAGATGAAAAAACTGCTGGCATTATACGAATGTCAATTAACGACGAAGATTCACTTGTAAGCTATTCGCGAAATTATATAACTGGCTGGATAATTTTAGTGGTAAAGCCGTACCATTACATTTTGGACGAAGTTTATTTGAAGATTGCGCAAGCAATTATTCTTGGCTTGATTATGTTAATGATTGTCGGCGCTATTGCCCAAAGATTGGCGTACCGTGCAACTAAGCCGATTATTGATATAACTCAAGCGGCTGACCAAATTGCGCACGGAAATAATTCAGTCGAAAAAATTGAAATTACTTCTGACGACGAATTAGCGCAAATGGCGGATGCGTTCAATAAAATTCGTACACTGCGTGATACTTATCAAATAGCGTCGGAAGTCGACAAGCTGACGAAACTTTATAACAAAACTACAACTGAAAATATTTGCAAGCTTAAGTTGAAAGAATATGAACTGATAGAACCGCCGCGCCCAGTATTAGCTTTCTTTGTGATTGACTTAGACCATTTCAAGCGCGTTAATGATACATTGGGACATCAATTCGGTGATAAAATTCTTGTAGAGTTTTCAAAAAAGATTCGGCGCATTTTCCGCCCAAATGATTGTGTCGGCAGATTCGGCGGAGACGAATTTATTGTTATCGTGGAAAATTTACCGTCAACTGACATTGTTGTACGTAAAGCTGAAAATATCAAAAAGATTGCGGCTGAATTGACGATTGACGGTATTGACGCGGGAATTACCGCAAGCATTGGAATTGCGATTGTT
>CAMJAZ010000229.1 GCA_946403735.1 uncultured Selenomonadales bacterium | reverse complement strand
TCAATCAATTCCATAAAATCACCCTCTAAAATTTTTCTGCGGTAATTTTATCAAATTGAATGTCGCTTTATTCGTACCTAAAAAAAATTTTTCGCTACAACTCCAAAAGAGTTTTCGGACTCTTAGTCAAAGGTTCAGCGCCATTTGTAGTCACAAGCACCGTATCTTCAATTCTTACACCGCCAAAATCTGGAATGTAAACGCCAGGCTCATCCGTAACCAACATATTGACTTCCAAACTTTCACACTTACTCATTGGACTAAGGCGCGGTTCTTCGTGAATGTTGAGACCAAGACTGTGTCCAAGCCCATGTACAAAATATTCGTCTAATCCAAAACTTTTAAGACGTTCACGAACTTTTTCATCAATCGCCTTGCCACCGATACCAGCTTGAATGCATTCCAGCCCATAAATCTGCGCGTCCAACACGGCATTATAAATTTCACGTTGCCGCGTCGACGCCTTGCCTACACAAACTGTTCGCGTCATGTCGGAATGATAACCGTTGACGACCGCGCCAAAGTCTAGCGTGACAAAATCGCCTTGCTGAATAATTTTATCGCTAGCTCTACCGTGCGGTAAACTGCTACGTACACCAGATGCAACAATCGTATCGAAAGCGGCGCGTTCCGATCCAAATTTGCGCATAATATATTCCAACTCGGCGGCAACTTCAAATTCACGGACGCCAGCTTTTATGAAGTTTAAAATTTTCGCGAAAGATTTATCAGCTATCGCGCAGGCTTGCCGAATAAAAAAAATTTCTGCCGCGTCTTTAATCTGCCGTAGCGAATCAACTTCAACAGATTTTAATTCGACGTTGGACAATTTTTCTTTTAAATCGGCGTGAGCGTCGACGGTAAAAAAATTTCCTTCAAAGCCCAACGTTTTAACGGCGGAATTTTTAACTTCTTCAGCAAGCTTGACAAAAAGCCCTTCAGTATGTCGAATGACTTCAAAATTTTTCGCTTGATGTTCAGCCTGTTCAGTGTAGCGTCCGTCAGTTATCAGCTTGTAAAAATTTTTTGAAATGAATAAAACTGAACTGTCGCCGTTGAAACCGCTGAAGTAAAAAAGATTTTCTGGCTTACGAATTAAAATTGCATCGACTTGAGCGTCAGAAATTTTACGTAAAAGTTTTTCAAGCCGTGCAGAAAAATTAAATTCCGCCATTACTCTGCGCCTCCCGTTGCAACTTACGGACGGCAATTTCAAGGGCGGCAATGTAGCTGTCAATGCCAAAGCCGCTAATTTGCCCCATGACGACTGGCGCAATTACGGATTTTTCCCGGAACTCTTCGCGCTTATGAATGTTCGACAAATGAATTTCAATGACAGGTACGGGCATTGCGGCGATTGCGTCACGAAGTGCAATGCTATAGTGAGTAAGTGCGCCCGCGTTTAAAAGTATAAAATCATAACGTCCACGCGCTTTTTGAATCGCTTCAATCAATGCGCCTTCAAAGTTCGACTGCAGAAAATCAATTTCATCGACGCCCAATTCTTTAGCACGTTCGCGCAGAGTTTCATTTATTTCATTCAGTGTCAAGCGTCCGTAAATTGTCGGCTCGCGTGAACCTAAAAGATTTAAATTCGGTCCGTTCAAAACTAAAATTCGCTTAGGATTTACTCCGTCAATACCTGATTCCAAATTTATTTTCTCCCTTCTCGACGGCAAGATCTTCAATTTTCATCTGCACGACTTTTGAATAGCCGTTGCCCTGCTTAAGGCGCGTTATCAAGCTGTCAAGCTGTTGTGGCGTCCCTTGAACTTCCATAATGACTGAACCGTCAGTTTGATTTTTCACCCAGCCAGTAATGCGCAAATTTATAGCTGTCTGTTGAGTGAAGAAACGAAAGCCAACGCCTTGAACTCTGCCAGCAACAGTAATTTCTTTCCTCACGGCGTTTTCAATATCGATTGGCTCAACTTTTTCGTATTCATTATCGCGGCTGAATAAATTTCTAAAAAAGTCCCTCACGTACCTTTCACCCTTTCAAATTTTATCAATAAGAAAATTATACTCAAAAGTTGTTGTAGTGTCCAACAAAATTTTATCGGTATAGTAAGTGCCGCTACCTTCGACTTGCAAAAATCTTTGTCCTTAGTTACAATTAGATTATCAAAAATTTTCATGAACGTTGAAATTTATCATTGGGAATATTGAGGTGAATTTTATGTTGAAAGTTTTGCCAATAATCATAGCAATTATTTTGTCATTATTGAATGTTCAACTTAAAGACGAAAAGCCGTTGCAACTTACAAATTTAGAAACAACTGAAAATAGTTTGACGCAGGACAGTACAAATAAAAATCTTCCTGCAAATGCCGTTGCGTCGAATGAAACTTTTCAAAGCGGCAAAGATTTTGTTGACATGAACAATTTTACAAATACATTGCGCTTGACGTGGAACGCTGTACCAGGCGCCGTTCGTTACAGAATTTCATACGGTGACCAAGTAATTATTTCGCCTACGACTGGCGTTGAAATTGCAGTCAACAGCGCGGACGAATTTTTCAAGATAACGGCGTTGGATTTTGATAACGTCGTAGTACTTGATAACGTGCCGATTGCGTCGACTGAAATAAATCCTAAAGCGCCGCGTACAACTAGTGAATTTGACCAAATGAGTTATCCGCCTTTGTACGTCGTCTATTCGTGGATACCGTCGAAAGATGCGAATCATTACGAAATTAGATTGTGGCATGACGGCGAAGTCACGCGAAATTTTGTAACGAAGGCTGATTCAGTTGATGAAAGTTTTGACTTTTATGACGAAACGCCTGTTATTAGCGAAGGCGAATATTTTTATCAAGTACGCGGCATTTCAGCGGCTAACGTTGCCATTACAGATTGGTCTGAAAAAAATCCTGGCAATACTTTCACTGTAAGTAAACCAGCGCGATTTTGTGCATTAGGCGACAGCATAACGCACGGCGGCGCGGTTACAGTTCCACCTTCGCAAGTACTTTGTAATTGGGAAACGTACTGCTCCTTCTTCGTGAAAAATTTGGGGCATAGCGGCGACACTACCGCGCAGATTTTGGAAAGATTTTATTCCGATGTTTTACCTTTCCAGCCTGAAATTTTATTTGTAATGGCGGGCGTAAATGATTTTCGTACGGGAATTATTTCAAGTCAAAGTATAAAAAATTTAGCGGCGATTCGTGACCTTTGCAAAGAGCATGGAATTTTGCCCGTGTTCATTACTCCGACGCCGATAAATCCTGCGCGAATGTTCCATACACAATTTGTAGAGGCGCCGCCGACTGATTGGCGTTATCATCAGTTGCAAATTTGTGATTGGGTACGTAAGCAGAAAAATTTTATTGACATCACGAAAGAAATGACGGACGACGAAGGCAATTTGAAAGGCTACTTGACTACTGACGGTTTGCACCCCGATTCTGAAGGCAAACAAATTATCGGTCAAGCTGTTGAAAAGTGGCTGAATGATTATTTAAATCAAAATCAATAGCATTTGAATTTTGTACAAAAAAAGTCCCTCTCAAACGGAGGGATTTTTTATTTGATTTAAAAAGTTTTTTTAGCAAATTCAAACTTGAAATTAAATTTTTTTGATAAACTACTTTTCTTTTGGCGCAACGCTATCATTACGAATTACGAATTATCACTGATAACTTGCGTCCCAATGCCAGCCGCCGTGAAAAGTTCAAGAATTATTGAATGCGGCAAACGTCCATCGATAATATGGGCTTTATTCGCGCCAGTTTTAAGCGCACGTAAACACGCTTCAACTTTCGGAATCATTCCGCCAGAAATAATTCCTTCCTTGATAAATTCGCGGGCGTCGTCAGCTTGCAACGTTGAGATGAAAGTTTCCTTGTCCTCAAAATTTTTATAAACGCCGTCAGTATCCGTAAGTAATAAAAGTGTTTCAGCGTGCAGAGCGCCAGCAATATCCGCGGCAACATAATCA
>CAMJAZ010000228.1 GCA_946403735.1 uncultured Selenomonadales bacterium | reverse complement strand
TTCTGCGGTACGCGAAATGGTATGAACTTTTTCAAGTTGAAATGTTCCTGCAAAGTTTGTAGCGGCGTATGTCCAACAATTACCACCGAATCGCCGTTGTACGTCTCAAAAAATTCGTGACGACTCCACAATAAATAATCAGCTTTCTGCGCTTCCAATGGTACGCCGTCTTCAATTCCTGCGTGGCAAAAAACGTACTGCTTGCCGTCAAGTTCCAACGTGTAGTAAAGTGGAAGGTGCGTTATGAAATGTACAAAATCGTCGTAAATATTCGGCTCGCGGTCAAACCATTTCTTAAGACTCGGCAGGGTAATTTGTCCATAAGAATATTTCCACCAGTCATCTTCACCGTAAAGGTATGAAAGCATCATATCTTCATGGTTACCGCGCAGAAATACAAAATTTTTTTTATCCTTGAACTTCATAACCCATTCCAAAACTTCGCCGACTTCAGGTCCTCTGTCTATGTAATCGCCTAAAAAAATTACAAAGTCGTCATCCGTGACGTGAAGTTTTTCGTACAGCGACAAAAGTTTTTTGAAATGCCCGTGAATATCTCCCACCGCTAAAATTCTTTTCCAAGAAATTCCGTCTTTTGATTTTGGCAATAAGTCCGCGCAGTTCGGCACAAAATTTGTTTCGTCGCTCATGTTAAAGCCTCCGTTCATAAAAAATTTTCTGCCCGTATTATAGCATAACTCCAAGATAGGTGGTAAAAAAATTTAAGTAAACAAGGGGCATTTCCCAGCGCCTGGTGAAAAGGTTGAGATATTGGCGCAAATGTACGCGGTGTAACGTTGAATTACTTTTACGCTTGACGCGAGGCGCACAAATGCCGCAAAGTTTTCTTTTGCTACTTTTCTTTTGCGCCAAAAGAAAAGTAGTTTATTTAAAAAAATAATTATTCAACACGAACTTTTCAGCAAAAAAATTAGCCGCCGAAGTTTCGACAGCTCTAAAAATGTATTCTGCTAAAGTTTTTCGCGTCAACTATTTAACGGGTACACAATGTTTATTGTTAATGTCCGCAACTTTTTGGACGCGACGACGATATTTTTCAGCGGTCAAAGGTTCAGTCTTCATCCAAGTTTTGACAATCTCCATAGCGATAGCGCCGCCAATAATTTTTCCGCCAATGCAGAGAACGTTTGAATCGGTATGTTCACGCGAAAGTTGAGCGCAGAACGGGTCTTGACAAACTGCCGCGTAAATGCCATAAATTTTGTTGGCAATAAGCGCACTTCCATAACCAACGCCGTCAACAAAAATTCCGCGATCGCATTCACCCTTAGCAACTGCAAGCGCCGCAGGATAAACGAAGTCTGAAAGGTCGCAACCTTCTTCGTCATACGTGCCAAAATCTTTTACTTCGTGACCTTGACTTTCAAGATATTTTTTAATTTCAAATTTAAGTTGAGTTCCAGCGTGATCGTTCGCCATTGCAATCTTCATAAAAAATTCCCCCTCAACGGTTGACAGATTCGCAAATTTGTTTTCTAATATATTCTATGTAAAAAAAAATTTCCCTTTGAAAAATTGGAGGTTTCTAAATGAAAAATTTTTTAACTATGGCGTTGACGATTTTATTTCTCTTCGCGGCGATTGGCTGTAAAGACGTTGAGGCTGTCAACAACGCTAGAAATCATTCGCGACAAATTGAGTTGAAAGACGCAGGACCTAAAGATATTCCAAAAATTCTTATGCGCGAAGATCCCAACGACATAACAATTTTCGGCGAACCTGTAGCGACTCAAGAACAAATGATTGAGTTCATTAAACTGCGCAATCCCAATCCGAAAATTAATTGTAGCGTCGAAGACCTTGTACGTTACTACTACGAAGAGGGCGCGGCTGAAGGCATTCGCGCTGATATTGCACTTTGTCAAGCGATTAAAGAAACTGGCACGTGGAATTATGGCGGCGATGTTACTCCAGATCAAAATAATTTCTGCGGACTCGGTACGACTGGCGGCGGCGTGAAAGGTGGATATTTTGCAACTCCTCAACTTGGCGCACGCGCCCACATTCAGCACCTTTTAGTTTACACTTCGACACGTCCAACTAAATTTGAAAATATTGATCCGCGCTACGACCATATCATCAACAATCGCCGCGACGTTTACGGACAAATTCACACTTGGACGGGCTTAAATGGCGTTTGGGCGTCACCTGGTCATAATTACGGTCAAGATATTTTAGCTTTGTGGCAACAGGCGCAAGCTATGTATTCTGGCGATGTAAAAGTTCCCGTGACTCGTGAAAGTGATACGCCTGAAGATAAAGCCGCAAATTTGATTTTGACTGGCTTAATTCATTACGGCAACAAAGATTTTGTCCGCGCAGAAAAAGATTTTAAAGCCGCCGCTGAAATTTTGCCTGAAAATACCGACGTACTCTGGGATTTAGCATTAGCGCAGGAGAAAAATAATAAGCTTGAAGCGGCAATTAAAACTTACGACCAACTTTTAAAGTTCAAGCCAAATTTTGAGACTGGTTATTACAATCGCGGCAGATTAAAACTTATGCTGAATGATTTTGACGGCGCGATTAAAGATTTTAATCGGGCTTTGCAAATTGAAACTCGTTTCGTCGACGCGTACAACGAAATTGCTATTGCGCACATTAAGCAGGGACTTTACGACAACGCGCTTGAAGATTTGGAGACTGCTGCTAAAGTCAATACGACGAATGAAGTTGTAAAAGCTAACTTGGCAAGACTTAAAGCTTATATGAGAAAATAATTGCGACGAAAAAATAATTTGAATGAAGTAAAAATTTTAAAGTAAGTTGAAACGTAAGCAGAAATGTTTTAGCTGAATGAATCGATAATGAATCGAGGTGAACAAACTGCTACTTACTCTGCAAACATAAAAATATTTTGTGTTTTAAGTGGCAGATTCAAATAATTGGACGAAGATAATAAAGAGCTTGTGCCGCTAGATGACGAAGATGAAAATAAAGAAAAAAAAGAATACGTCATTAATATAAACGGCGGCGGCAAGAATCGTGAAATACGAATAAGTGACGCGCTTTTAAAATTTGGTGTAGCGTCATTTGGCGTAGGGCTGGTAATTTTCATTGGCGCTTGCGGTTACTCCATTTACAGCGCATTGAATGTTCAGCGCAACGCGGCGATTGTTCGTGAAATTCAGCAAGCGGAAGAACTTCAGCAGGAACAACTTTTATCAATTTCAAAAAAAGCTGTTACGTTGAGTGAAACTTTGCAGAATTTGACGCAACAGGAGGAAGAACTTCGTATTCAAGCTGGTTTAAATCCGCCTAAGTCAGATAAACCTGAAACACCTGCTGAAGGTGAAACGCCTACTGATGAAACGGCATCAACTGATAAAGCCGCGCCAGCTGAATCGACTGCTGAACCTTCGACTACTGAAAATGCCGCGCAGGTTGAATCGACTACTGCTGAATCGGCTGAACATAATGGTCAAGGCGGACCGATAGACTCTTTAACTTTCGACAATGTTTCAGAGGCTTTAGATTTGCTTGAGGCTCGCATTGCAATTCGACAAGAAAGTTTAGATGACTTTCAATCCGAATTGAAAAAAAAGCGTGAACAACTAGCAGTAGCGGCGGCAAGTGCAACTGCTACGGCAGGAAGTGTTCCCGTTCCAAATTATAGCGGCACGTGGGCGCCTAGTACCGTTATGAACTACGATATAAGTAAATTTGGCGGTAATCCTGCGGCTGATTCGCATATGCCGTCGATATGGCCAACAACTGGTGTCGTCACATCGCCTTACGGTTTACGTTGGGGCGGCAGTGATTTTCATCCTGGCATTGATATTGCTAACGATATGGGTACGCCGATTGTTGCAACGGCTGACGGCATTGTTGACTACGCAGGCTGGAATGCTGGCGGCTATGGAAATATGGTCGACATAGATCACGGCAATGGAATTATGACGCGCTACGGTCACGCCTCACAAGTC
>CAMJAZ010000227.1 GCA_946403735.1 uncultured Selenomonadales bacterium | reverse complement strand
ATTTCTTTTGCAATGTACGAAACTTTATTCATCTTTAAATTTTTTTCTATCAAATGTCCGCGAATCAGATAATCATCTTTTTTGTAAACGTAATTGCCGCCGTCATTTTCATCTTGATTCGCTGCAATAATTTTTGGGTCAGAGCCAATTACATTATTTGTAGGAATTTTTAATAAATCGCAAGCTATAATTCTGCAAGTAGGTCTGTCACTTCCCGAAACAATGTAGACGGTAAAGTCATTCGCCTGTAAATATTTTATAACTTCAACCATTGGCAAATACAAACTTTCACCGTACTTCAAATTGCTAAGACCTTCGACTGGCTTTTCCATAAATTTTTTTACGTAAGCTTCATATTCAGCAGGCGTCATTCCAGCGAAAACATTTTCTTGAGATGTTGCCTCCCCAACGTCTACATTTTTAGGAAATTTTTTTGTTACACGTATTGCATTTTCAATTTCCTGTGCATAATTTTTATCTTCAATCGACGGCGTAAAATTTGGGTCGTAAAGCGCCCGATCTAAATAAAGCATCCATTCAAAATAATAAGGCGCAGTTTCGCACAAAAAAGTTCCATCCATATCAAAGACGGCGATTCTATCTTCAACTGGAATAAAATTTTTGCTACGCTTATTCGTCACGTCCTGCACGTAGCGGACAAGGCGACGTTGCGCCGTAGAATTTTTTGTCCAGTATTTAAAATCGGCTGGCTTAGTTACGTTAATTGCCGCAATTTCGCTACGTGTTGCCGCATCTACGCTGAACGACGCACTAAAAGCAATCATTCCCGCCAAAATTCCGCTAACAATTTTTTTTAACTTCATTTAAAAATTCCTCACTTAACTAAAAAAATTTTTCCAAACGCTTGCTTGAAAATTGAAGTTTATTTTATCATTTTTTTTACATTTTTCAATGGCATTTCAACTTTGTTTGTGCTATACTAGCCAGCGAAAAAATTTTAGCGAGGTTGACTGATGAAAAAATTCCAGACGATTTATTTCAGCATAATTTTTACGACGCTGATTCTTTCAAATTGTGAAATTGGTTTCGCGGAAGATTTACGGTTCATTGACGCGAACGGCGACACGGGCTATTACGTGGACGCCAGCACCATTCAAGTTGAAAGTGACAGCGTTTTTCATGTCGATTTGGACATCATACGGGCTAGCATAAATCAAATGGAAGTGATTAATTTGCGAATAGATCATTGGAATAAAACTTATGAAATACTTTCTGTTCGTACTTTATCATACGACGAGCGAACGGAATTGCGTTCCGACAATACGCGGCGTCTTCCTGCATCATATGCTGAAAAATCTTTGATTGGTGAAGTTGCCCACTTCGTCGTTTACGGTTCGCTTGATTGAAAAATTTCCTACAAGCTACAAGCTAGGTGGTGTTGAATAACTAAGTGTCAATAAATTAAGCTAAAGAATCACAGTAAAAAGCGGCATTTCCCAGCGCCTGGTGAAAAGTTGTGTGAATGTAGCAAACGAACGCGGTGAAATGTTGAATTACAGAAAAGTTTAACGCGAGGCGCACAAATGCCGCTATGTTTTCTTTTGCTACTTTTCTTTTGCGCCAAAAGAAAAGTAGTTTATTAAATAAATATTCAACACGACCTAAAACCTAAAAAAATATTCAACACGACCTAAAACCTAAAACCTAAAATCGAGGTGATTAAAAATGTTGAGGACTTATAAAATTTTTTTTAGCGCAATATTGACAGCGATAATTTTTTTGTCGACAAATGTATCTTTCGCCGCTGAATCTGCTAACGCCTTGCTTGCCCGAATTGAACGTGACACTTACGGTACGGTACAGGAAGGCGCATTGTTGCCGCGTCTTAATCAGCTGGAAAAAGATTATTCAGGCAGAAATTTGCAGGAGGATATTAATACGCGCATTGAAGCGTTGCGGACGATTCTTTACGACAATTCGACAGCGCCAAGTCTTATTGCCAAAGTTAACGCTATTGAGTGGAATTACGGTCACGAAGTTAAAAGCGGCGGCATTGTCAATCGGCTTGCAGACCTTGAAATTGCCCTTCTCGGCGAACAAAGCGACGGCACGATTATTGACAGGGTACGCGAATTGACAAGGGAGTCTTTCGGTCGTGATGATATTCCAATGGCTGAAGTTCAACTGCCTGCTGATACGCTTATCAAAGTTGCGCTGGTTTATCCCGTCGGTACGCGCGAAGGTCAAGTTGGCGACGCCGTGACATTTAAAGTGGCGGAAGATGTCATTGTCAACGGCGATTTAATTTTTGCACGTGGGCTTTATGGTACGGGCATTATTGAGGAGTTGACAAAGGCTACTGATTGGGGACGCAATGGCAAATTGGTTGTCAACTTTCACAAAGTCAACTGCATTGACGGAAATGAAATTGAAACCTACGTCGGCTATGAATCACAAAATTTGATGACGGAAAATAAAATGGTAGCTGGTGCGGCACTGGTCGGAATGAATATTGATGAAAGCTGGGGAAAAAATTTAGTCTTCGGCAAAAATATGGAAGTTCCCGCCGATACAGAATTTTATATTCAAACGAAGTCACTTGCTACGGTTTATGCCTTGAAAGGTGGGCGCGGTTCGTTGTCCATTGATAAAAGCGATAGCGAATTTGGCGACGATTTGGACGAAGATTTTATGAAGGATTATTTTCACGAGAACGATTCAACGATTAACGAATGAGTTGGTAGATTGATGCTTAAAAAATTTATTAAAAATCTTAGACGCAGAGAACAAAAAAATTTCCGCGACTTGCTCGTAACGCTTAGCCGCGCATTGCCTGCTATTTTAATTCTCGGCTTGAGTTATGCCGTTATCGATTTGCCTGACGCTCAAGCAAAACCGTACAAGTCAAGTTCCGATACTTCGACGGATATTTTTGACTACATTGAAAATCGCAGACGTGAACGCCGCGCCAATCAGTTGACGGAAGAACAGAAAAAGTTACTTGCTGACATTGAAGAAAAGAAAGCTGAACTTCCTGGCGAATTTGACCCGACAAAAGTTCCCGTAGCTTTTGAAGGCGACGACTTAGTTTACAACGCGGCAAATGGTGAATTTGTAGCGACTGGAAAAGTTGATATTATTCAGCTTGAAGGCTACCGTTTCCAAAGTGCCGAAGTTTCTGGCAACGTGAAAGATCAGGAAGTCCGCGTCGAAGATAAAGGGCATATGTTGCAACTTACGCCGAATGCTCCGCGCGTCACGTTGGACGGATACAATATGATTTACAATTACGGCAAGAAAACTGGCACGATGGATTATGCCGAAGGTAAAGCTGGCGAATATTATATTTCTGGCAAGCGCTTTGAATTTTATCCCGACCACGTCGTAATTTACGAAGGAACGCAGACTAAGTGTAACGCGAAAATTCCTGATTATCACCTTAGCGCTGACCGTATGGAAATTTGGCCCGAACAAATTATCAGAATGTACAATGTAAAGTTTTGGATTAAAAATAATCTTGTTGGCACGAAAGAATATGAAGAGCGCCGAATTGAAGAGGAAGAGCGCCCATATTTTCCGCGTATCGGCTACGATAAAGATGAAGGCGTCTACATAGAGGATACCTTTGAAATTCCGCTGTTCGACAACGTGACTGGCGTTATTAACGCTCATGTAAATTCTAAGCAGGGCGTACGCAGTAGCGCTGAAATTCAGTACAACAACAGGGAATTGGACGCGCGTATTTTGTACGGCTACTATTTCGACGGCGATAAAAAGTGGATTCATAAGACGCCGTCATTTTACATGAACTACACTAAACATTTTGGCGGCTTGCCTTTGTCGTACAAGTTGGAATATGAAGTTGGCAAATGGAGCGACAATACTGCATCAAGTACGCACCATAAATTGGAACTTGGCTTGACGCACGATCCGATTATACTTGATGAAAAATATATTTTGATGTTGAGTACAAGTTACACTTTGACACGCGA
>CAMJAZ010000226.1 GCA_946403735.1 uncultured Selenomonadales bacterium | reverse complement strand
TTTTACTGCGCCAATCCTTAAATTTTTGCCGTGAAAAAATATTTTGCGTTAATCTTTCAGCGTCAAGTGAACGTTAAAAGTTGTTTCGCCGTCATTTGAAGAAACATTGCCAAGCTTAACGTTCGGCGTGACGTTAGTTTTCAGGCGGCTAACGTAATTTTTAATTTCGTCAGGATCATCGGCAATCCCTTCAAGTTCAATATCATTGTCAGAAATATTTATCTTCGTCAAATAAGTTTTACCGTCCGCAATTTTGCCAAGCTTGACTAGCGCGTTAAAAGTTGGAATGGAATTTTTCTGCGCGGCGCAAATTTCATTTAGACGTTTCATTTCAGAAATATTTTCGTCGATAGAATTTTTCAAGCGCAATTCATCATCGTGTTCAGCTAAATTTGCTTTCAATATATCAACCTGCGCGGCAACGGTGTAGTATTGGTAGGAAGTCACGGTAAAAATTCCGACAACGGCTAAAAAAAATAGCGCCACGATAGCGGCAGAAATTTTTTTGTAGTCCCATGCACTTAGATATTCATTGATAAGGTTGGGAACTTTTTTATTTTTGACAATTTCGGCAACGAAATCAGCGTATTCAATCGGCTTGGCTAAATTTATTTGAGTGGAAATTTCTTCTGGCTTAACAGTTAACGCGCAGAGCGTCATAGAATTTTTATTCCACGCAGTGACATATTCTTTAGCGGTTGACTTTAAAATTGCCTCCATCCAAATTTCGCCGTCAGATTTTATCGACGTGTACAAAACATCTTCGGCGAACTGCGCAGTAGCCCAACTTTTAACGGCGTCTTCAATTTCAGCTTGAGGAATATTAAAAAGTGGAGTTTGAAAAGTTACCGCCGCGCCTTCACGCAGACAAAATCCCATTTTGGAAGTTTTCCAGCCGCGTTGCGAACATATGACGGAAATTTTTTCAGCAAGCTGTTCAATTTCGGAAACATCATCTTCTATAGAAAAATTTACTTCAGCTGATTCAGTTTCGCCGTTAATGTGCCGTGACAAAGTAATTTTTTCTTCGTCGTAGTACACGCCGATAACTTCGCTGTAATCTGCGCGGAAAAAATCTAAAATCAAAATTAACGCCCCAATTTACTAATCAAGAATAACGCAATGCATCAAAAATCAAGAAGATAGTCTCTTTGCTTAAATCACGAAATACAAAAGTTCATTAATGAAGATTGGATTTTTAGAAATTTGGTTGTACGTTTGGGGTTTATAATGACTTAACAAGTTTAAAGTCAAAAACACACAGAAACTTTCATTTATATAGGCGGCTTTTTTTGCGGCATTTTTACTAAAACTTTCATTGATTGGTATCCAAAAAGGACGCAATTTAAGTATCCAGTAAATTAGCAGTGCGTTCATTTTGTATTCGCTCGGGCGCATTCCGCAATGATATATATGAAAATAAACTTTCCGTTGATCAATTCTAATGATAATTTCCCTTAAAGTTTCCGTGTTAATCTGAATTTGTGAAATATCCATATTTGTCCATTGACAAAAAAATTTCAGCAATTCATTAATAATTTTCGCTTGTCTAAAAATACTTTGTGAATTTGGATCACGATAAAAATCATTCGGCAATGACTCGCCATTCATTCTAATTACCACTTCCGTCTACAAGAATTTCATTGAAAATTTTTTTTGCCTCTTTATCCTTCAACATTTTTTCTGCGCCATCTAAAAGAGCTTCTAAAAAATTTTCCTCTGGAGTGCATGGCGTGTTAGAGTCATGCTGAATTTCTTTAGACTCTAACTGATTGCGGACAAAATCAGCGTCTAAATTAAAAAGCTTTTCCACAAAAATCCCTCCTGTACGCAATTTGCAAAAATTCATTCGTCAAGATTTTTTTTAGCAAGTCGAATCAATACACGGGTTATTCGTACGCCGTCGACTTCCTCAACGTAAAAAGTATTGCCGTCGAATGATTCACTTTGCCCGACTCTAGGTTCACCGCCGAGCCTATCAGACAGCCAGCCGCCGACCGTGTCAACGTCTTCGTCCTCAATGTCAATTCCAAATTCGTCGTCTAAATCTTCAAGTGAAAGCATTGCGTCGATTGATACAAGATTTTCCGCGCGTTCCTCAATTTCGGAGCGTTCACCTTCATCAAATTCGTCTTGAATATCACCGACAATTTCTTCGATAATATCTTCAATCGTAATCATACCAGACGTGCCGCCGTACTCATCGACGACGATAGCCAGTTGCAGACGATTTTTTTGCATCATCTTTAAAAGTACGCTAACGTTCATACTTTCTGGTACGAAAAAAACTTTCCGCGCAAGTTTGTTCAAATCGGGATTGAACTGCTTGTTGAAGGAAAGTTTTTTAGTTATTAAATCCTTCACATGAAGAAAGCCGATAATGTGATCTTTATCTTCCTTGCAAATTGGATAGCGCGTCATCTGTTCTTCACGAATCGTTTCTAAGTTTTCATCCAAACTTTTGTTGACGTAAAGGCAAACCATATCTGTACGCGGCACCATAATTTCACGCACGCTTAATTCTGTGAAGTCAAAAACGTTGTCGACAAAATCAACTTCCGTATCGTCAACTAAACCTTGCTTGTGGCTTTCCTCCATTAAAAGGCGAATTTCTTCAGGATTATGTGCAACTTCGCCTTCACCAGCCGCCGACAAGCCTAAATGATGAGATACAAAACTTGCCGTAGCGTTCAACATTATCACGAAGGGATACATAATTTTCCAAAAGATTAGCATCGGCAACGCGATTGACAATAAAATTTTTTCGGAGTTCGCAATAGCCATAGACTTCGGCGTAAGTTCGCCTAAGATTATGTGAAAGGAAGTTATAAGCGTAAATGCCAGCGCAAATGAAATTGTATGACCAAGCGTCGCGCCGAATCCTAGCTCTTGAGTTATGGGCAAAATTAATTTTGCTACGAAAGGTTCACCGACCCAGCCTAAACCGAGTGACGCTAAGGTTATGCCCAGTTGCGTGACGGAAAGCGCTTCATCTAATTCATCAGTCAATTTTTTTGCGTAGACGGCGCGTTTATTGCCTTCCTGAATTAAAGTTTCCAATCGTGACGGACGCATTTTCACGCAACAAAATTCTGCTGCTACGAAAAAGCCGTTCATCGCTATTAAAAATGCTACTAGAAGAAATTGTAGCAACACGGGAACTAAGTCCACGAAAAATTTTCACTCCATTCTAGCTTTTAGTCTTTAGGAAAAAATTCTTAATTCTTAATTAAAATCGGCGGCGTTAATTGTTCGTCGATAATCAATCGTTCAATCGCATCAATAACTTGACGCGGCGAAATTTTTTTCTGGCATTCAAATTCACGCGGCGTTCCTTTATGACGCGGGCAAGTATCCTTCACATAGTTATAACAACCATCATTTACACAACCGTTACATACAAGCCGATTCGATACACGGTACGGCGTATAAAATTCTGACCAATCTTTTGAAAAGCCGCAAATCATCACGACAGGACAATTTACAGCGTCAGCAATCCACGCTAGCCCACTACTTAAGCCAATAAAAAAATCCGCGTAGTAAAGCATATTCGCCCGTTCAATAAGCGAAAAATTCCCCGTGAAATCCTCTGCGTCGTCTGGTTTACGATTCACAAGGTTAAGTTCATCATCTTTACATTCAACGTCGCGGTCAATGCAAAAGACGCGGTAACCTAAACTTTTTAAATAATTTACGACAATATCCCAGCCGTTAGGATAAAGCCAGCCTTTACGCACCATAGACGCTTGAACTGAAATGCAAACATAAGGATCTTTAGTAACAGGCGGATCTATTGGTTCAAAACGCGGCATATTTAATAATTTCGGTACGCCAAGTGCAACTTCAGCTATTCGCCCAATGGGATAATTCCTTACATCTGCGGGCCATATCGGCAGAATATTTGTTGGCATAATCATTCTATAGGTTGCGTAGTTTACGTCGATTAATATTTGCTCCGTCTGCAAA
>CAMJAZ010000225.1 GCA_946403735.1 uncultured Selenomonadales bacterium | reverse complement strand
AATCAAACGTACCAAAATATTGAAGTTGTAGTAAGCGACAATTCGACGAATGATGAAACTGAACAGCTTATTCAGCCTTACTTGACGAAGGATTCACGCATAAAATATTTTCACCACAAAGATTTTACGGCTAATGACAACTGGAATTTTGCGCGGCAGTACGACAATCCCAACGCTGAATATGTCAACTGGCTAATGGACGACGACTTATTTTACCCACGAAAATTTGAAGTTATGGTGGAGATTTACCGCAACAATCCTGACGTATCGCTGGTTACTTCGATTCGCGACGTTATCGACGAAAATGGAAATGTTTTTCCGCAGAGAATGCCTAAGCCTGAAGCGTTAAATAAGACTATGAAAGTTACAGGCGACGAAGCTGGACGAATGATGTTTTACACTGGTAAAAATTATATTGGCGAACCGACAACCGTATTGATTCGTAAAAAATTTTTACGTGATAACGATCTTTGCTGGACGGACAAAGAAGAAGGCTTTTATTCGCTAATCGACATTTCGACGTGGTGTCAACTGTTGACGCAGGGAAATATGATTTGGTTAAATGATATGCCGCTTAGTGCATTTCGCCGCCATATGAAACAGGCTACAAATTGGGTAGGCAACGGCGCGGTCTTTGAGATTAGCTGGGCGCGAATTTTTAAAATTGCGTGGGAGAAGAAAGCGTTCATTCACAACGAGCGGGAACTTCGCTACAGCCTTATCAACTGGCTTTACAGTGCGTCACTTCGTTTAGTCAATGCGTTCAAGGAAAATTATGACGGCGTAGAGATTGTCACGTTGGAAATGACAATGGAAGCTATTGCGCGAGCACTTCGCAATGGATTTAAGATTGAGTTGCCGCCGCGTTATTACGGTGATAAAACTCAAACAGGCAGAATAAGTTAGAGTATAAAATTTTTCTAAAAGCTAAAATAAAGGGCGGTGAATGATATGATTTTAGAAATGGCACAAGCGAAAATAAATTTGACGCTAGACATTTTAAAACTGCGCGGCGATGGTTATCACGAAGTCGAAATGATTTTGCAGACGATTGGTCTTGCCGATGAAGTCGAATTGACACAAATTCCTAGCGGCATTGAATTAAGTTTGGACACATCAAGAATTTTTAACGGTGAAAATATTCCGACTGACGAAAAAAATTTAGCTTACCGCGCAGCTTTGGCAGTAAGCGAATATTGCGGAAAAAATTTTGGCGTAGCGATACATCTGCGGAAAAAAATTCCAGTCGCGGCAGGTTTAGGCGGAGGAAGTGCAGATGCGGCAGCTGTCATTCGCGGTATGAATTGGCTATACGATTTGAATTTGAATATTGAGGAACTTTGCAGGATTGGCGCGAAGATTGGATCGGACGTTCCATTCTGCATTGTCGAGGGGACGTGGCTAGCTAAAGGTCGTGGCGAAATTTTGTATCAACTGCCGCCGTTCAAAAATTATGCTGTCATATTGGTTAAGCCGCCTTTGGAAATTTCAACCGCGTGGGCTTATAAAACTTTTGACGAACTACCTGAAGAATCTATCAAACATCCGCCGACGCAAAAAATTATTGAGGCATTTCGCATTAGAGATTTTGACGCCGCTTTTAAACTTTTTGGAAACGTACTTGAACCCGTCGCTAGAAAAAAATTTCCTGCGCTTGACGAATACAAATCTAGACTGATTCAAGCAGGCGCTAAATTTGTAATGATGAGTGGTAGCGGTCCAACAATTTTTGCGCTTGCTGATAGGGCTGACATTTATAAAATCGTTGGCGCTACTCAAGATTTACCCGCGCAGGTTTTTGCAACAGAAATTTTTTAAACTAGGAGAAATGTTAATGGGAAAATTGCAACCGATAAATTTAGATACGTATCAACCACTTAGGGAAGTTGTCTGCGAAGCGTTGAGAGATGCCATTCGACGCGGAATTTTAGAGCCAGGCGAACGACTTATGGAAGTTCAAGTAGCCGATGAATTGGGAATAAGTAGAACGCCAGTTCGTGAAGCGATTCGTAAGTTGGAACAGGAAGGCTACGTTATAATGATGCCTAGACGCGGAACTTACGTTGCGGACGTTTCAGAAAGTGACGTTAAAGAAATTTTTGAAATTCGCTCCGCACTTGAGGCATTGGCAACTGGGCTTGCCGCACGTCGAATTGAACCAGATGAACTTCAAACGCTGGAAGGTTACCTTACCGAAATTGAAGGATACATCAAGACGAATGATATTGAAAAGATCGTTGAGACGGATATAAAATTTCACGGCTTGCTGTACCAAGTCAGCAGGAATGAACGGCTTGTTGGAATTATCAGCAATTTGAAGGAACAGTTAGCGCGTTTTCGTACCTTGTCAATGTCGTATCCTGGACGCTTGCAAGAAACGCTTGAAGAACATTCAGAAATGGTAGATGCTATTGCAAATGGAGACGTTAGCGCCGCACGTGATGCCGCTGAACATCATATGGAACGGGCGGAAAAAACTTTGTTGAAAGCTTTGCGTAAAAGTCAGCGTAGAGGTACGAAATGAAACGTTCCGAACTTTTGAAAATCTTAGTAAAAAATGGTTGTAGCTTTCTAGAAGAAGGCTCAAATCACGAACACTGGATAAACGCTGAAGGTAAAAAATTTTATGTACCGCGTCATCAAGGAAAAGAAATTTCTACACCAACAGTACATAAAATTTTAAAACAAGCTGGCATTAAATAGTTGTGAGGTGATAAAAATGAAATATGTTTATCCCGCTATATTTACTTGGTATGAGCCAGAAAAAGTTTATTTGATTAGTTTTCCAGATTCTGAAAGCTGGTTTACTGAAGGATATTCATTAACAGAGGCTATGGAAAACGCGGCAGATATTTTAAATTTCGCATTGTGGAACGCTGAAAAATACGGCGAAGAAATTCCTACAGCCAGTAAAATTGAGGACATTAAATTTACTAGTGCAGATAGCTTTGCACAATACATTTTTGCTGATACTGAAACTTACGCGCAGTTACTTAGTCTCAAAAAAATTGCAGAAGCAGCAAAATTTGAATCTGCTTGAATACAAAAAAGGAGTTCTTACATGGAAACAATAATTTTAGCAGCTGGTAAAGGTACACGAATGAAAAGTAAGTTGCCAAAAGTTTTGCACAAAGTTAGCGGCAAGCCAATGTTGCAACACGTTATCGACGCGGCGAAGTCTGCAGGTTCAACTCGTGAAGTTGTAGTCATTGGTTCAGGCGCGGAACTTGTCAAAGAAACTTTTTCCGATGCTGAATTTGTCCTGCAAGCTGAACAACTTGGTACTGGTCACGCCGTACTTTGCGCTAAAGAAAAATTTGCAAATTCAACTGGCAATGTTATGATACTTTGCGGCGATACACCTTTATTCACTGGCGAACTTTTAAAAAATCTTATTGACGCGCACGAAAAATTTCACGCCGCCGCTACCGTCTTAACGGCGATAATGCCTGATCCTAAAGGTTACGGCAGAATCATTCGCGCTGATAACGTCGACTTTGAAAAAATAGTTGAGGATAAAGACGCTACGCCTGAACAGAAAAAAATTCGTGAAGTCAACGCGGGCATTTACTGTTTCAACGTCAAAAAACTTTTCGACGCGCTTGAAAAAGTTACAAATGAAAATGCGCAAGGTGAATATTATTTGCCTGACGTTTTAGAAATTTTACGTGCAGACGGCGGAAAAATCTGCGCGGTTATCGCTGAAGATTATCGGCAGACGCTTGGCATAAATTCACGAATACAGCTTGCAGAGGCTGAAAAAATTTTGCGTCAACGTAAAAATTCTGAACTTATGCTTAGCGGCGTGACGATTATTGACCCTGCGACGACGTACATTGACTTCGACGTTGAAGTTGGACAGGATACGATAATTTATCCCAACACGTACCTTGAAGGCGGTACAAAAATCGGCGCTGATTGCATCATTGGTCCAAACGTTAGATTTAGCAATATGACAGTCGGCGACAGCGTTCAAATTCAATT
>CAMJAZ010000224.1 GCA_946403735.1 uncultured Selenomonadales bacterium | reverse complement strand
ATGAACTGGACGGAATACCAAACCACCACGTCACTAAGTTCCAAATTATTGCGCCAAATAAAGCCGCGATAATAATTTTTTCGTCAACAATACTTGAGGAGCTTACGATATCGCCGCCGATTGTCTTTGCAACGCCCGTTGATACCATTGCGCCTAAAAAATTTAAAACCGCCGCCATAATTATTGCGTGATTCGGTTGCATTGCGCGTGTACTGACGGAAGTTGCTATAGCGTTCGCCGTATCGTGAAAGCCGTTGATGAAGTCGAAGACCAACGCTAAAATTATTACTGTGAAAATTAAATATTGAAGTTCAAGCATATTTCATTACCGCGCCGCGAATCATATCGCCGATTTTTTTGCAATGGTCAAGCGTCCTTTCAATATCTTCGACAATATCTTTCCACTTAATCAAGTGCATAACAGCTTTACTCGCGCCATGTTCACGCGCCGCAATTTCGGTTATCTCAAACAAAATTGAAATATCTTCGCGGTAAACTACGTCGCCTTTGTCTTCGTACATGTCAATCTTATGAACAGAATCAAGCATAGTGCGTTGATTAGCTTTCATATCAGACATAAGGCTAAAGGCGTGGACAAGTTCCCGCGTACTTTCGACAAGTAAGCCAGTCAAAGTTTTACTTTTTTCAGTAGCGTGACCTGCGCGGTACATAATAATTCTTTGTAAGGCGTCGTGCAACATATCAACGCCAGTTGCCAATTCGCCAGCGATTGAATAAATATCTTCGCGGTCAATCGGCGTAATAAAGCTTAAATTCAGCTTTTCAATAATTCTTTCGTTGACTTTATCTGCGGACAATTCAAGCCCTAAAATTTCGTCAACACGTTCAACAGATTTATTTGGGTCTCTAATAATTTCGTCAAGTAAGCTTGCGCCTAAGTGAAAGTACTTTGCATTTTGTGTAAATAAATCGAAAAACTCGGTATCTTTACGCGAAAAGTTAAACATTTGTGGAAACCTCAATAGCACGTTTCATTTTCGTAGCAACGCCAGGAATTTTTTCAAGCGGCGTTGAACATGCGGCAAAACGAATACCGTATTGTAACGGTACGGCGTAAATTAAATCTTTGTGCAATTCGTTGCAGACGGCGACAGGATTTTCAGCAGGCACGGCGATAAAAAATCCGCCTTTGTACGGAACGATTTTTAAGCCGCAATTTTTAGCTTCGTCGACAAAAACTTCTGCGCGGTGCTTGACCATATTTCTAAGTTTAGTTTGGTCTTGCTCCAATTCGGCGGAAAGATTTTTATCTTGAAAAATTTTCGTGCAGAGAACTTGTGCGCCGTTGTTAATGTTCGACCAAATGGCGCGGCAAGAATATTTATTCGTGTCGTCAAATTCCTTGATAACGTGTTGATTCGGCGAAAAGGCGGCAAGTGCACCAGTACGTTGACCGTAAAGCGCGTAGCTCTTCGACATACTGAAAGAAACTAACGTCAACACATTGGCGGGCAAGTCACCAAATTTGTCAAAGAAACTCCACGCTACAGATTTTTCCGCCGCAAAGTCAATGTACGCGATGTCGACAAGCAAAGTAATTTTTTTATCATTCGTGACTTTAGATTTTAAAATTTCTATGACTTTGTCCCATTCTTCACTGCTTAAAGCGTAGCCAGTAGGATTATGCGCAGGCGTGTTCAAAATAATCAGCAATGAATTTTGCGTCGTCAAAAGATTTTCCACTTTGTCGGCAAAATCTTTCACGTTAAACGCCGTCAATGCGTCATTGAACAGCTTGAAATATTCAATGCGCTTGCCAGTCTCCGCGCAGATTATTTTGTAGTTGCCCCAGCACCAATCGGAAGTTAAAACGGCGTCGCCGCGTTCAGCATAATTTGCAACGGCGTGATGAATTGCACCAGTACCGCCAGCCGTCGCAACTGCGCTGAAGTAGCCGTCATAATTCGCGTGACTGAAGATAATATTTTTCACGGCGTCGACAAAGTCAGCGTTGCCAGAAAGTGCCGCGTAAGATGTAAAGTCAGTCATCTTCATTGAGCGGAAAACTTTTTCAACGGTCGGCATTACAGCAAGTTTGCCGTCTTCGTTCAAAACTACGCCGATTGTAGCGTTAGTGACTTTATCTTTGCCATGTTCAAGAATTGCCGTTTTGCAAGCGCTATTTGCTGCGAAAATTGGATCATATAAAGTTCTGTTGACGGCGTGACTTGCCGCCATGCTGTTTATCATTTATTTTTTACCTCTTTTCAACTACTTTTCTTTTGCGCCAAAAGAAAAGTAGTTTATCAATAAAAATCTAAAAAAATTTAAAGTTAAAATTTAAAAACAATCACTACTCACTAAAAAATTCATCATGAATGGCGTTGACAGCTTCGGTAAGTTGCGAACCCTTAATCAAGCAGGAAACGCTAATTTCCGACGTGCTGATAATGTCAATATTAATTCCAGCTTTAGCAAGCGCCCCAAACATTTTTGACGCTACGCCAGGACTGCCGACCATTCCCGCGCCAACGATTGAAACTTTTGCGACATCTTCTTCAACTAAAACTGTTGTGGCGTTAATATCTTCAGCAACTTTATCAATAACTTTTTTAGCCTCTGACAAATCAGTTTGTTCAATCGTGAAAACAATATCTGTAATATTTCGTTCAAGGTTACGAATACTTTGTACAATCATATCGACGCTTATATTAGCTTTTGCAAGCGCGGAAAAAATTTTATGTGCAATACCTGGTTGATTGTCTACGCCGAGAATGGCAACTTTCGCAACTTTTTGGTCGTGCGCCACGCCGCGAATTTCAAAATAATTATCTTCCATAGTGTAATCCTCCCTGATAACCGTACCGACTTTGTCATTGAAGGTTGAGCGGACGTGAATGGGAATGTTGAAGTAGTAACCCATTTCGACTGAACGCGGTTGCATAACGCCAGCGCCTAACCGTGCCATTTCCAACATTTCACGGTAGGTAATTTCTTTCATCTTACGAGCGCCTTTGACAATTCGCGGGTCAGCTGAATAAATTCCGTCAACGTCAGTGAAAATTTCGCATTCGTCAGCTTTCATTGCGCCAGCCAATGCAACAGCTGATGCGTCTGAACCGCCACGTCCTAAAGTTACGGGATCGCCAAATTTATCTGCGCCTTGAAATCCTGCTACTACGACGATATTTCCCTTGTCAAGTTCTTCAAAGACGCGGGAAGGATTTATATTTAAAATTCTGCCTTTAGTATGAACGGAATCAGTCTTCATACCGACCATTGCGCCAGTTAGAGAAATTGCAGGATGTCCCAACTTTTGAAATGCCATTGCTAAAAGTGAAATTGAAACTTGTTCGCCAGTTGTCAAAAGCATATCCATTTCCCGAAGGTACGCCGATTTATATGGGTGCTTGTCAATTCCTTCCGCTAAGGTTATCAGATTGTCAGTTGAATCGCCCATTGCCGATACGACAACTACAATTTTATCGTCAGGCTTTTTCTCGCTCAAAATTCTTTCTGCAACTGCTAAAATTTTTTTCGTCGTTGCAACTGAACTGCCGCCGAATTTTTTTACAACGAGTGCCAATTTTTAATCACTCCTTTATATTAGCTTTTAGGGTTTAGGGATTAGCTTTTAGGTTTTGGATAAATTTTTGCTAAAAGCTAAAAGCTAACACCTAAAAGCTAATTAGGCATTGTAGCAAAGAATTTATCTGCCGTCAAAAATTTTGCATTGTATACAGTAATTTGATAAAGATTGTTTGTAAACTCAAACTTGAAATTTTTTTAAGTTAAACTACTTTTTCTTTGGCGCAAAGAAAAAGTAGCAAAAGAAAACATAGCGGCATTTGTGCGCCTCGCGTTAAACTTTTCTGTAATTCAACATTTCACCGCGTTCGTTTGCTACATTCACACTACTTTTCAGCAGGCGCTTGGAAATGCCGCTTAATTACCACAATTTTTTTACGCATTACGCATTAAATTAAAAATGTTTTCTTCCCAAATATAATTGCCGCTGAAATTTCCCTTACTGCG
>CAMJAZ010000223.1 GCA_946403735.1 uncultured Selenomonadales bacterium | reverse complement strand
CGATTGTCTGTACAGAGTCAGGCAAGTGGATTTCTTTCAAACTGCTACAAAACCAGAAAGCCGAATCGCCGATTATCTGTACAGAGTCGAACAAGTCGATTTCAATGACAGGCAAGCCGTCAATCTCCGGAGGGATTGTTACACGGGCAGACGAGCCATTGTATTTATCAATTCTTATGCCCGAATCAATTTTGCTGTACTCAAAATTTTTGTACCTCATAAAAATCCCTCCTCAATTAAAAGCTTGGATTGTGTATCGATACTTGCCATTTTTCTTTACCATAGTGATTTGAAAATCTCTGTGCGCCTGCAAGCTGTGAAAATTTACTTCGCTCGCGCCGTTGCCTATCTTCTCAAAAATTTCTTTGTAAACATCGTCTTCAATGTGCGCGTTCACTAAAGTTTGAACTGCCACGAAAAGCACCTCTGTAATTGTATCAGAATGATTTTGATCTATCCAGACGTACGCCGCCGCGAGATAACCTTTTGAGTTTGCCTTCAAGCAAATGTAATCGTCATTTTCAAATGTCGCGTAATAGTACGTAAAATTATTTTCCACCTCGCCAATAGTACAATCTTTTATGCGCAAAGTTGCAAGCCGTTTAGATAAATCTGGCTTACTGTCACGAAATTCATCACAGTAACTTTGCATAATCGTGTTGTAGGCAATAACAGTTTGGTCGACGCCGCGCTGATCATTAAGCTGACGTGTTCCTGAACCAACCTTGCGAATAATTTCGTCCCTCTCCACAGAAAAATATTTGTACGTAGCGTAGATTGCCGCACCGCCGCCAACAACTGCACCGACTGGCGTCGAGAAAACAGAGCGGAATAACATGCAAATGCCGATGATTAATCCGAAAAAAAATTTAGCCGCGCCCTTCAGCAACTGAAAAAATCTGTACGTCCAAACTCCAAAATTATTTCCTTCAAATTCATGGAAGTTGCCACTAACTTTTGCGACGACGTCTTTAAAATTATTTTCGATTTCGGAATGGCGATAGTACAAAGTTGATTGCGAAGAAAAAGAATTTGCCGCCAAACTCAGCGCGGAATTTTTTCCTTCGAAGAGTACTTGCAATGGTGACGAAGTTTGAAAAGCTTCGTTGCCTATGAAAATCACGCGCGCGGGAATAATAATTCTTTCGACAGCGACATTTTTAAAAGCAGTTGCCTCGATGCTCTGCAAATTTTCATTCAGAATTATTTTTTCAAGCGACGTACAATTTTCAAAGCAACCCTTACACACAACCATGACTTGCGGAGGAAAAATTATTTGCTTGAGATTTTGGCAATGTTGAAACGCATACGCGCCGAGTTTGGTTAAAGTCTTCGGCAGTTCCAACGAAGTCATCGTGTTGCTATGAAATACGTAGTCTCCAATTTCTTTTACTTCCAGCCCGTTGATTGTGTCAGGAATTTTCATAACTGTTGAATCAATTCCCGCGTACGCAATAATTTTCATACCGCCAGAAAAATTTTTGCAGATAAAATCTTCTTCCAACGGACCATCTTTGCGTATGGGGGGGGTTATAGTGTCGACGAGCGAATTAATTTTTCTATCGACCATATCTTTTAGTTTAGTGTTCGTGTAAATATTATCGGGTGGAGAAATTTTTTTATCGGCGACGGAATTAATTAACCTGCTGACATTTTGCATGAACTGTTCGTCGTCGATTTGCTTCTGAAGAGCAGCAGATTTTTCAGCGTCGTTTAAAAGTGTGGTTAATTCGTTTTCAATGGAAGAAAAATTTAATTTGCCTTTGGAAAATAAATTAATCAGGAGTTGTATCAAGTTAAGGGCATTTTGCGGGACGGCGGACGTTAAATTTTTTGCGCGGCGTTGCAGTTCATTCTGATTCATTTTCACTCCTACTTTGTGCCAAAATTTTTACGTTATTTTTTATGTGCGCTTCAAGCGGAGAAATTGTTTCGGCGTAAAAATTTTTTTTAGAGATTTGGACGTTATAAGAAACGGAGTTCAGAAGATCAATTAATCTTGATTCCAGCGTTGGGGTGTCTTGAATTTTGATTATGGATTCAACGTCGCTGATAATTTCACGGACGAGCTTTTCAATGTCCAATTTTAAAATGTGCTCCACCTTTTCAAGTTCCTTTACAATTTCTTCGGAGATGACGCCAGATTTTTTCAATGCAATAATTTTTTCAAGAAGCGGCGTTGAATTTTCTTGAGTTGAAGTTTTATAACGAACGATTATAGCATCGCGTGGAAAAGCGTTATTGCCGATTGTCTGAAGAGAATCAGGCAAGCTAATTTTTTCTAAGATGGTACACTTCTTGAAAGCTCTATCGCCTATTTCGGTAACGAGCAACCCTTCAATTTTACGCGGAACAGTCACGCTTGAAACCCACCGATGGTGGTCATATTTATAAATCCTTATACCAGAATCAATTTGACTGTACACAAAATCTCTGTACTTAGGCACGAAAAAATTTCCCCTCTCAAAAAATAAAATCTGCGCGGTGAATCCCAACAGAAATGTAGCCGTCGTAGGTTGAGAAATTTTGAATTTGATTTTGCGCAGTCGCCAAATAATTTTCGTAGGCGGCACGATATTTTTCATTCAAAATGTAAATCGTCTGATTGTCCGAGCCGCGCAGAAGGCAATCGTTATTTCGTTCCTTGATATACGGCGCGTCAATCAGCACGGCAACATTTTTCAAAAGTTCAGGCGGCAATGCTTCTTTCAAATATCCCGTGTAAACAATTATATCATCGCTGATTTTTTTGATGCTCTCAAGTAAGCGCGATAAACCTTCCGGCTGAAAGAATGGATCGCCGCCCGTTATCGTGAAGCCGTCAATTTTGTTGTGCGCAGAAATTTTTTCAATCAGTGACTGCACCGTTGACAAGGAAGTTTTGTAGCGGTCTTGAAATTCCCACAGCTCAGGGTTACTGCATCCTGCACAACGACGCGGACAACCGCAAAACCAAATTCCTACGCGGTTGCCCGGTCCTAAAACTTTCACGGGATATAAAATTCTTGCAACGTACATGAAAATTCACTCAACTATAAAATATGCGGCGTTGTCTTGCCGCGTGCCGTTGCCTGCGTCGCCCAATCCTACCTCGTCGCCCTTCGACAATTTTGTTTTAGCCAAAATCCTTTGCTTGTTCACGAAGGTAGAGTTTGCCGATTTTAAGTCTTCCACAAATAATTCGCCGTTCTCTGCGGTAAATTTGCAATGACGCCGACTTACAAAATGTTTCTTTGCGAGATAATCTTTCAATTCATTTTCGCGCCCGACGATAATTTCTCCGTCGACCCTCAAAATAATTTTTCCGTCCAAACTTTTCAGTGCCAACGTCGCAGATCTAATTTGCGTAGCTTGCGCCGGAACAACTGACGACGTAGGAATTATATCCGAAATATCTTCGCCGCAAGCTGAACATTCAACCGCGTTGGGGGGATTTGTCGCGCCACACTCACAAATTTTTACGAAAGAATTTTTTTCAGCAGGCGCAAGTTGTATATTTTTTTTCGCCGCTTCCTGTTCTTCGTCAGTCACAGCAATGCTCATCAAATCGCATTCGCAATTCGCGCAATCTAAAGCGTCCGGCGGATTTTTTTCGCCGCAACTCGGACAAATTTTAAATTTACTCATGCTAATCCCTTACTTGTTTAACACGTGGTGTAGACGTCGAACGATGCTTGCGCGTCATGTGTTTCACGTCGCGTATGGTTTCAAATTTCTCGACGTTTATAATTTTTGCATGCTCTTCACTCGGCGGCAAGTGTGAAATTTTTTTGCTAATGACGCCTTTTTCGGCAAGCCTGCGTTCAAATTCGCTGAAGTCGTCGCAAAAATTTTCCATATGCTCCACCAAAGTTTTACTCTCGGCAGGATCGGGCGGTCTGTCGTTATCGTCGAGCCCGACCAATTCCATTGTAATGCTGCCGTCAGATTTAAAAGTTGCGTTGACCGCCGTGCCGTCCGCGTAAGAAAAAAGTTCCTGCCGAAAATGACTACCGCTTTTCTTCGTAACTTCACGGGTTC
>CAMJAZ010000222.1 GCA_946403735.1 uncultured Selenomonadales bacterium | reverse complement strand
ATTATGGCGTCTGAACCAATTACCGCCGAATTAAGCGCCGATGATAAGGCAAAATATGAAAATGAGGCTAACGATACTGAACAGCGTACTGACGCTTACACAAAATTTATGAAAAAGTACAAACTGGCAGACTAAATTGAATTAATAATTAAGAATTAATAATGAAGAATTAAGAATTAAGAATTTTTACAGCGGAGGTGATGACGTGAAATTTGTATCGTGGAATGTAAACGGTCTTCGTGCCTGTCTGAAAAAAAATTTTATGCAGACGTTTCAAAATCTTGACGCCGATATTTTCGCCGTACAGGAAACGCGAATGGTTGAAGGGCAAGTGATTCTTGACTTTGAAAATTATTCACAGTACTGGAATAGCGCAGAAAAAAAAGGTTATTCTGGGACGGCGATTTTTACGCGAATTCAGCCGCGCTCCTTCAACTATGGAATTGGCATTAGGGAACATGATAGCGAAGGGCGCGTTATTACGCTTGGATTTTCAGATTTTTATTTTGTCAACGTCTACACGCCAAATTCACGTAAACTTGAGCGTCTCGATTACCGTATGACTTGGGAGAATGCCTTCCGTGAGTACGTGAAAGAGTTGGACGCCGTCAAGCCCGTTGTAATTTGCGGCGATTTAAATGTTGCACACAATGAAATTGATTTAAAAAATCCCGCGTCGAATCGTAACAGCGCAGGATTTACTAATGAAGAGCGCGGCAAGTTTGATGAACTTTTACGCGCTGGTTTTACGGATACTTTCAGATATTTTTATCCAGATAAGCCGGATGCTTATACTTGGTGGTCGAACTTCCAACGTTCACGCGAAAGAAATATTGGCTGGCGAATTGATTATTTTTTAGTATCGAATCGTATTATTGAAAAAGTTTCTGCCGCAGGTATTGAACCAAAAATTTTTGGTAGTGATCATTGCCCAGTTACATTGGAGTTTAATCCGTAAAACTTTTCTCCTAAAAAATAATTCTTAATTCTCAATTCTATAAACTGCCGCGTACATTGTCGGCAAAACTAAAAGCGTTAATACCGTAGCAACTAACAAGCCGCTTGCAATAGCAACTGCCATAGGTCCCCAAAATTCACTTGGCATTAGCGGTAACATTCCCAAAATTGCCGCCGCCGCCGTCAACATTATCGGTCGAAATCTTAAAACGGCTGAATCAATTATCGCGTCCCATTGCGTTTCGCCGTCTGCTAAATGTTTTTGTATTTGGTCAATCAGTATGACAGAATTTCTGATTATCATTCCCGACAACGCCAAAATTCCTAAGTATGCCACGAATCCTAGCGCAGAATTTGTCAAAAGCATTCCCCACGTTACGCCGATTAAGCCGAGCGGCGCAGTTAAAAGCGTCAGCACCATTTGTAACGGGTTTCGTAGCTGGAACATTAAAAGCGTCATTATGATGAAAATCAGCGCGGGTACTGGTACGATTAAATGTTTCAATGAAGTTTGGCTATTTTCAAGTGCGCCGTCAATTTCCACACTGCAACCGATTGGCAAGTTAGCGCGAATTTCCGCCGTTGCGTCGTAAGCTTTTTTAGTCGCGTCATTTGACGTACCTTCAAGTACGTTTGCTTGTACGGTTATCGTAGGCAAAAGATTCACGCGCTTAATTAAGCCGTCCTCCGCGTCGAAAGAAATTTTTGCAATTTGTGAAAGTGGCACGTAACCTGCCGCGCCCAAATAAATCGGCATATCTTTTAACTGCGAAAGTTCACGCCGATTATTGGAAGTCAAACGCAAGTCAATATCAATCGTCCTGTCGCCTGAATAAAATTGCGCTGCCGTAGCTCCCGTGACTTCCGTATAAATCATCTGTGCAACGGCTTGACTTGAAAGCCCCATTGCACGAAGTTTATCTTGGTCAAGTTCCAATTTCATAATTTTGCTGTCTTCATTCCAGTTGAGGTGTACGCCAAAATTATTTGGGTCTTCAGCAACTTTATCAGCAACTTGACTGGCAATTTCTTTAGCTTGCGAGGCAGTCGGCGCGGACACTCTTAACATTATAGGATAGTCAGACGGCGGACCAGTTTGAATGTATCTTAAATTACTGCGGACGTTGGGGAAGTTGTCAGCCATTTCATTTTTAATCGCCGCAGATAAAATTTCCCGCGACTCTGTATCCTTCGACACGATAACAAATTGCCCGTAGCTATCAGTATCGGCGATTGGATTTAACGTCAACACGAAACGCGGCGCACTTCTGCCGACGTAGTACGAATAATTTTCAATTTTATCTGCGTGACTGTCAAGGAAGTTTGCAAAACGTTTAGCGTCATCTTCAGTAGCTTTGAGCGATGAACCGTTCGGCAAATACATATCGACGATAATTTCAGGACGCAATGACGGCGGGAAAAATTCTTTTTTAACGTACTTCATTGAATAGGCTGATAAAATAAAAAGTGCAAGCGTCGCCGTAAGCACTATTTTTTTATGCGTTAAAAATTTTTCTAACACTGCGCGGAAAATTTTATAAAATTTGCTTTGATAGGGATCAACTTTATTTTCGTCGTCAACTTTTACGCGGATAATGTAGTAGCCGTAAAGCGGAGCAACCATTACTGAAACAATCCATGAAAGTACAAGCGCAATTCCTATGACGGGGAACAATGCGCTACAAAATTCGCTGGCTAATCCTTTCGCAAAAGCAACTGGTATGAATCCCGCGCAGGTTATCAAAGTGCCAGTCAACATTGGTTTAGCTGTCGCATTAAATGCGTAGCAAGCCGCGTCGAATCTATTCAAGCCGCGTTCAAGTTGTACGCTCATCATTTCAACGGCTATAATCGCGTCGTCGACTAAAAGTCCAAGCGAAATTATCAACGCGCCGAGTGAAACTTTGTGAAGGTCAATTCCTAGCGCGTACATAAAGACAAAGACGCCTGCTAGTACAAGCGGTATGCAACCTGCTACAACTAAGCCTGTACGTAAGCCCAAACTTAAAAAGCTGACGGCAAGTACAATGACAATGGCTTCAAATAAAGTTTTGACAAATGCGCCGATTGATTCTTCGACAACTTGCGGCTGGTCTGAAACTTCATGAATTTCAAGTCCAAGCGGCAAATTATTTTGTTCACGTGAAATTAACGCCGTTAAATCTTCGCCGAGCTGTAAAATATTTCCGCCAGACTTCATTGAAACGGCAATTCCAACGGCTGGTTCACCATTAAAAAACATCTTCGGTTCGGCAGGGTCTGCGGTACGACGTTCAACCGTTGCAATGTCGCCGAGTCTGAAAATTTTACCGCCTGCATTAATCGGCGTATTTTTAATTGCGTCGACAGCGTCAAATTGTCCCGTGACGCGAATGTAAACTGTATCAGATTTTGTTTCGACGTAAGCCGCCGCCGTCATTTGATTTTGTTGCTGAATCGTATTTGCAATGACTTGAGGACTTACGCCGAGTTGTGCAAGTTTAGCGCTTTCAATCTCAATGTAAATTTTTTCAGGCTGTTCACCGAGCAAAATAACTTTCTGCACGTTGTCAATGGCAAGTAAATGTTGCCGAATATTTTCAGCGTGCTGGCGTAATTCTTCGTAGCTGTAACCGTCGCCCGTCACAGCGTAGACAGAGCCAAAAACGTCGTCGAATCTGTCATTGTAGAATGGACCATAAACGCCGCTGGGAAAATTTAATTTGACATCTTCGCAAAAATTTCTAACGTCGCGCCACGTTGGTCGAATATCATCTTTAGAAATTTCGTCGTCAAGTTCAACGTAAATGACAGTTTGTCCAGCGCGTGTTTCACTTTTAATTTTTTTCAAATGCGGCACGTCTTGAATTTTCTTTTCAAGTTTATCAGTAACTTGCGCTTGCATTTCTTCAGCAGACGCGCCTAACCACACCGCGCTAACGACCATTTGGCGAATAGTGAAGGTAGGGTCTTCCATACGCCCAAGCTTGAAGTACGCGAAGACGCCGCCTATTGCAGTGATTATGATGAAGTACCAAACAAGTACGCGATTATTAAGGGAAACTTCGGTTAAATTTCTAATGGATT
>CAMJAZ010000221.1 GCA_946403735.1 uncultured Selenomonadales bacterium | reverse complement strand
AAGTTATCAAAGAAAATTTTGTCTACATTGCACCAGGCGGCTTGCATATGGAATTACGCAGAAATCGCGCAGGTGTATTGCAGATACGTTGCTTTATGGCGGCGCCAGTTCATTCGTGTAGACCAGCAGTCGATATACTTTTTCATTCCGTCGCTGAATTAATTGGCGAAAATGCGTTAGGCGTCATTCTCACTGGAATAGGTCACGACGGCACGGCTGGACTTTTGGAAATGAAAGCACAAGGCGCGGTGACTTTGGGACAAGATGAAGCAACTTCCGTTGTTTACGGTATGCCAAAATCAGCGTTTGATGTCGGCGCAGTTGATAGACAAATTCCGCTTGGAGATATGGCGCTGGAAATTATGGCAACTGTAAAAAAATCTTATATTAGTGGCTAGGAGGAAAATTTTATGATTCACACGTTACAAAATGACGCGCTGAAAATTACCGTTTCAGACTATGGCGCGGAATTGAAATCATTGACTGGCGCTGATGGTACGGAATACCTTCACGATGGTAATCCTAAATGGTGGAAGTACACTTCGCCCGTACTGTTTCCATTCGTCGGAAAACTTGTCAATAACAAATACCGCGCAGAAGGTCAAGAATACAGCTTGCCGCAACACGGCTTTGCACGTACCACAAACTTTGAATGTATTCGTGAAGATAAGGACGAAATTTCTTTCCGCCTTCATTGGAACGAAGACACGTTGAAAGTTTATCCTTACAAATTTGCGCTGGAAATTTCCTACATTCTCAAAAAAAATACCGTCGCCGTTATTTGGGTTGTGAAAAATATTGACGACAAACCGATTTACTTTTCAATCGGCGCACATCCCGCTTTGAAGTGTCCTATTGTCGACGGCGAAAATTTTGACGACTGCTATTTAAAATTTAATAAGGTTGAAAAATCTGCGCGGTTACTTTTAGCGTCAAGTGGAAACCTTTCTCATGATAGAGTTCCGACTCTTGATGGTGACACGTTGAATTTGAATTACGAACTTTTCAAAGGCGACGCGCTTATCTTCGACGATTTAAAATCTGACGAAGTTACAATTTGTTCTAAAAAAAGTTCAAAATCAATCACGTTGCAGGCTAAAGGTTTTCCATTCTGGGGAATTTGGACGCCTAGTCAAGGTGGCGCACCGTTACTTTGCATTGAGCCTTGGCAAGGTCACGCGGACTTTGAAGACTTCAGCGGCTATATTACGCAGAAAGATGGTATCCATAAAATTGCAGTTGGGCAGTCTTACGGCACGAACTATACTTTCATCGTCAATGAATAATTTTGTAGCAATGAAGGGTTTACAATGAAAAAATTTTTGGCAACGCTGGCAATGGCAGGAATTTTAAGCGGCAGTTTTGGAGGCGGTATTGTGGCAGAGGCAGCAGTAAATAGAAACGAAATTCATTTTGATTCAGCGACGCGGCAAGCTGACCCTGAATTTACGGAGTTTTTCGATTACTTTTCAAAGCAGGAAGTTCCTTCACTCGGCAAACTTGATAACCGTACGCGCTATATGGCAATTTTATCGGCGCTGTTGGGCTGTCAAGGCGTCGACGAATTTAAAAGCGTGTTGAATGTTGCGTTGGATGACGGCTTGTCACCGATTGAAGCTAAAGAAATTGTCTATCAAGCGACGGCGTATTTAGGCATTGGAAGGACGAAACCTTTCTTGACGGGGACAAATGAAGTTATGAAGGCGAAAAAAATAAAATTGCCGCTTGCTCCTCAATCGACGACGACACGTGAAAATCGGCGTGAAAGAGGTACGGCAAAACAAGTTGAACTTTTTGGCGACGCTATGAAAGATTTTTGGACGAAGAGTGATATAAATTATATGTTGGCGGCAAATTGTTTTGGCGACTACTACACGCGGACAGGACTTTCAAACAAAGATCGTGAACTGATAACATTTTGCTACATCGCGGCGCAAGGCGGCTGTGAACCTCAACTTGCGGCACATACTGCGGCTAATTTTATGCAAGGCAATGACGCTGAATTTTTACAGCGCGTCGTGACAGAAATTCAACCTTATATCGGTTACCCGCGCAGTCTCAATGCGTTGGCGATTATAAAAAATGTTAGCGAAAAAAAATAAGTTGAATTTTATTTTATAAAATCAACGGCGATTAAAAATCTGCGCGGAGGCTCGTATAAAAGCCGTTCAACTTAAAATCACCGTGAACACTACGCCAATTTAACTTAGCGTCAATGTGACGAAATCCAACTTTCCACGAAAAATTTTTATCCGCCATATACGCAAAGCCGCCGTCAAAATCGCATAAATGACCGTGTCCACCAAGTACCATTCCAGAAATATTTGTGTAAACTTTAACTTTCGGCTGAATCGCCATTTCAAGCGCAATTCCAATCGTTGGTACGGGCATAAAATAATTTTCATCTACCCTGCCGCTTGAACTTTCGACACTACCGCGCCATTTAATTCCAGTCACGCCGTAATTCCACGCCGCCTTCGTACCCATTAGTGAAACAATTTCTCGGTCGACGTTGAATTTAATATAGTGCAAATCACTTTGAAGATTGACCGCGCCAGTGTGATTTTTCCCGCCGAAAGTCATATTGTCAACGAAATTTCCGCCGCTATCTTCCTTCAATCGGAGGTAGTCGACGGAAATATTTTTGTAGCGGAAAATATATTCAGGCGCAATGGTGCTATTCAAGTCAAAGTGGTTGAAGTTTACCGCGTCGTCACCAATTTTAACTTCGTGCGATTTAATATGCGCGTCCATACTAGGAAAAAAAATTCGCGTCTCGACGCTTACAGGAAATTCTTTCTTCAAGCGTTCGGACGCAATTTTAATTCCGCGTCTAGCTTTTTCATCGTCTGAAAGTTCGTCGTCAACCTGCGCGGCATAACTTACGGCACAATTCAGCAAAATAAACGTCGCGGCTAAAATTTGACAAAAATTTTTCATCAGCTTTTAACATTTTCCCTTTTCAACAAAAAATTCTGCGCATGATTCGTGACGCGCTTAACAATATTTTTCGTCAAATCCTGCAACGCCTGCAAGTACGCTTCATCGTTAGAGTTGTCGTAACCTTTGCTAGGCTTATTGTGTTTGACGGCTTGCCCAATGAAATTACTGCGCCACAACGTCGAACCAGTTTTAGCATTGACAAATTGCAGTTGAACCACCACGTTATAAACGTTGCGCTTGCGTGTACCGCCAACAGGAATTCCAGTACCGACGCCAATTCCAAAACGGCTATGACGGTGCGTCCCAATGCCGACGCCAATTCCGATATTTGGACCGTAACTTTCAACTTGCTGTTCGACTCCAAGACCTAAAATTTTGCAACGTACAATGTAGTCGACGCCTAATTTTTCATAGAACTTTTTATCGTCTTCAGTGAATGGCTCATCGGCAGGCGGCGTGTAAATTAAGAGTTCGCCAACGTCAGCTAATGTTTTTTTGTCGCCTAAAGTTTTAGCGTCAAAAATATTTTCTTTGTGTTTAATAGCGTCGTAAGTCACGCCGTTTTCATCAATGACGTTGAAAATATTTTCCGCCGTAAGTTTTTCAGTCAACATTCCGCGCAGTCGTGAACTTGTATCAAGCTCGACAAAGTTTGTAATGTCCGACACGTCGATAAAAATTTTCACGCGCTCTTCAAGTGGCAACGCAATGGTTTTATCTTTCGCGTACGCCGCTTGAAAAATAAAAATCAGTGCCAAAGCGATAAAAAAAATTTTCCGTACCATAATCATCACACCTTTCAATTTTATTGATAACATTGAAATAATTGAGGGCGCGCAAGGACAATTCTTTTGCGCCAAAAGAAAAAGTAGATTTAAACGACTAAAAAAATTTCTTTTTATATTATCAAATTCCCCTTCCATTCATAAAAAAATTTCGCTATAATATTCAGAAATTTGGGCGAAAAGTTATTGTCTAAGTGTTTATCGTTCAAAAAAATTTTTTTGTAAAGCGGCTAACTAACAGCTAAAAAAAGATATAAGAAGGTGATAAAAATAAAGCCTTATTCGGTTATAAGGTGGT
>CAMJAZ010000220.1 GCA_946403735.1 uncultured Selenomonadales bacterium | reverse complement strand
TGCCGCGACTTGTTGACAAGCTAGAAAAAGTTGTCAAGGAAAAATCTGCGGACTTAATATTCACGCAGGACACGCACAAAGAAGACTATTTGACGACGCAAGAAGGCAGAAATTTGCCAGTCGTCCACTGCATTAAAAATTCTGAAGGCTGGGAACTCATTTCAGATATGAAAAGGTTTACACCATTTGCTAAGGCAGTTATTGAGAAAAAAACTTTCGGCTCGACGCGCTTGCCGTCACTTATTAAGCCGTACAAGGAAGTTGAATTTGTCGGCGTCTGTACTGATATTTGTATTCTGTCCAACGCTCTTTTAGTCAAAGCGTTTTATCCTGAACTTGTCGTGAGTGTCGACGCTGAATGTTGCGCAGGTACGACGCCTGAAAATCACGCTACTGCTATTACCGCTATGAAAAATTGTCAATGCATTATTTATAATGCGTAATGTGTAATTCGTAATGCATAATTAAATCTAAAAGCTAAAATGGAGATGTTATGGCGCGTCAATATAAAAAAATTTTAAAAAAAATTCAGCCGAAGGAACAGCCTAAATCTAATCGTCCTAAACCTGAAAAAGGCAAAAAAGATTATATCTTAGTCATCGTGTTGGTAGTGACAGTTTTGTTTATGCTTATCGGCTGGTCGTACTTCAGCAATTTAAATCGCGGCTTGTACGCGGCGCTTACAATGTCGCTCCTTACAACGTACATTCGCCGTCACGCTGATCTTACTGATAAACAAGATTACTGGGTCGAAAAAGCTAGCCAAGTGTCAATGGGTATCGCTATCGTACTTTTCGGCATCGTCGCTTATCAACAACATTTCGCCGATTAAAACTTACAACCTAATACCTACAAGCTAACACCTAAAAGCTAAAATAGGCAGGTGAACTTTATGGAACTTCGCAAGGGTCAAAAAATTTCGCTGAATGATGATAAACTCATCGTAACTTTTGAACGAACTGCCAGCGCGTTGGATGTTGATACGTCTGCATTTTTACTCGGCGCGAATGGCAAGGCGGCTAGTGATGACGACTTCGTTTTCTACGGTAACACGGTACACGCTCCTGACGCTTCGGTTATGTACATTGAAGACGACGGCGCAATTCATATTCACTTAGAAAAAGTTCCGCGCAGTATCGAAAAAATTGCCGTCACTGCCACGATTTACGATGCCGATGTACGCAAACAAAATTTCGGTCAGCTGAAAAATTCTTACTTGAAAATTTGTACTTACAACGGCGTTGAAATTGCAACGTTTAAGCTGGATACTTTCACGGTGGAAACGGCTATAGTTTTATGCGAAATTTATCGCTATAAAGGCGTTTGGAAACTTAACGCGACTGGTTCAGGGTTCAAAGGTGGACTTGCCGCGCTTTGTCAAAATTTTGGAATTGAAGTTAGCGACGAAATGACTGCCACGCCGAAAGTTGAACCGCCGCCTAAAAAAGTTGAGCCGCCTAAAAAAATTGACACTCAACGAACTAAATCTTCCAGAAAAACTTCAACGTCTACAAGTTCCACATCGTCAAGTTCATCACGTAAAAAAACTTCAACGCCTAAAGACGTTTCGACGCCGCCTAAAAAGATTGAGTTGAAAAAGGGGCAGAAAGTTAATCTCATCAAGAAGGGCGAATCTCCTATTGGCGATATTGTCATAAATCTGAATTGGGAGCAACCTTCACAGCCTAGAGGATTTTTCGATTCATTGTTCGGCAGTAAAGGCATTGACTTAGACCTTTGTTGCCTGTACGAACTGCAAGACGGCGAAATTGGCGCGGTACAAGCGCTTGGAAATCTTTTTGGCAATTTGTATTTTCCGCCGTACATTGAACTTGACGGCGACGACCGAACTGGCAATAACGCGGCTGGTGAAACAATGCGCATTAACGGTCAACACGTCAAAGACATTCGGCGCGTTTTGATTTACACGTTCATTTACGAAGGCGCGGCTAATTGGGAAGAGGCACGCGGCGTCGTAACTGTCACGTGTCCTGGCAGTCCCCAACTTATCGTGCGAATGGACGACTACGGCTCAAAACTTCATACCTGCGCGGTGGCACTTTTGGAAAATATCGGCGGATCTTTAAGCGTTGAAAAAGTTGTGCAATTTTTCCGCGACTCGAAGGAAATGGACGATGCCTTTGATTGGGGCTTAAATTGGACTGTCGGCAGAAAAGACTGATTTGAATTAAGAATTTAGAATTTAGAATTAAGAATTAAAAATTTTTGAATGGAGGAATTTTTTATGGCTATCAGTTTGAGAAAGGGTCAGAAAGTTGACTTGACAAAAGGTAATCCCAGCTTGACGAAAATTTTAGTTGGTCTTGGCTGGAAGGAGAATAAGTACGACGGCGGCTACGACTTCGACTTGGACGCGGCGGCATTTCTTTTGCAGGAAAATGGCAAAGTTAAATCTGATGATGACTTCGTTTTTTATAACAATCTTCAGCACGTAAGCGGTTCTGTTGAACATATGGGCGACGAACTTACTGGCGGCAGTGACGATGACGAAGGCGATCAAGAGCAAATTAAAATCGACCTTGCACTTGTACCAGAGTACGTTAGCAAGATCGATTTTACAGTTACGATTTATGAAGCGGATGAGCGCAAACAAACTTTCGGTCAAGTCAGCGACGCTTATATTCGCGTAGTTGATGATTCGACGGGTAAAGAACTTATTCGCTACGATTTGGGCGAAGATTTTTCCGTTGAAACCGCTGTCGTTGTCGGTGAAATTTACCGTAACAAAGGCGAATGGAAGTTTAACGCTATCGGTTCAGGTTGGAGTGGCGGACTTGCCGCGCTTGGCAGAAATTTTGGCGTCAACGTTTAGTTAGTGAGTAGTAAAAGCTAAAAGATAACCTACATCATCTGTAAAAGTTGGTTGCGCATTTCCATAATTGGTTTATACATCGCCGTATAATCGGCGGTTTTTTTTGCGCGGAGCATTTCAGTCATTTCAGAAAGCGGCGTATAAATCGGCGTCAATGCCAAATTTCCAAGTACACCTTTCAAAGCGTGCGCCGCTTCAAATGCTTCATCCAAATTATTTTCTTCAAGCGCCTTGCCAAGTTTTTCAAAGCTATCGTTGGACAAGCCCATTGAAATCATACGGAAATAAAACTTCTGATTGTTCATGCAACGGGTAAGTCCTTCCTTAGTATCGACACCAAATTCATTAAGTTTTTCAAGTGTAAGCATAAAAATTTTTCCTCCATATTTACAATAACGAATTATTTAATAATGATTCTGCTAACAATTAAAAATTCCTGCCGAAAAGTTAAAGGTGATTTTGTGACAGTAAACGAAATTTTTTCAGCGCCAATATTTTTAGCGCCAATGGCTGGCGTAACTGATTCAGCGTTCCGCTCAATCGTACGTGAACTTACAAAAAATCTACTGCCTACGCCATACGCCCAACTTCCCAATCTAATGTTTGCCGAAATGGTAAGTTGCAACGGCATTCACTACCGCAATGAAAAAACTTTGGCAATGTTGCAGACGTTGGAAAGTGAACGCCCAATCGCAATTCAAATTTTCGGTTCAAATCCAACAATCTGCGCGGAGGCGGCAAAGTTCATTGAAGATTTAGGGACGGCGGCAGTTATTGACTTCAACTTAGGTTGTCCCGCGCCGAAGATTGTTAAAAACGGCGAAGGTTCAGCGTTGATGAAAAATCCTAAACTTATTGGCGAAATTTTTTCAGCGATTAGAAAGGCAACGTCACTTCCAATTAGCGCGAAGATTCGGTTGGGATTCGACGAAGAAAATTTAAACGCCGTCGAAGTTGCGAAGGTACTTGAAGGTTGCGGCGTTGACTTTATAGCGGTGCACGGTCGGACACGCCAACAATTTTATTCAGGCTCGGCGAATTGGGAAGAAATTGCGAAGGTTAAAGCCGCCGTAAAAATTCCTGTAATTGCAAATGGCGACGTTAAAGACTTTGATTCTCTTGATAAAATTTTGAACGTGACGAAAGCTGATGGCGTAATGGTTGGACGTGCCGCGCAGGGTAATCCGTTTATAATCGGTAGACTTTTAAATTACT
>CAMJAZ010000219.1 GCA_946403735.1 uncultured Selenomonadales bacterium | reverse complement strand
GGACGGACAAAAAGAATTGAGAATTAAGAATTAAGAATTTAGCATTAAAATTCTCATTCAAAATTAAATAAAAAACAGTCCATAAAAAATTTTATTAAACAGTTTTAAGTTTGACATTTTAAAGTATTGTTTTTTTTTTGTCACTGTGTTAAGATTGACGCCGTGCCGTAATTATTTTTTAACGGGAGGTCATATTTGAAAGATGAAAATCACCATTAACAGCATAGATAATTACGAAAGCGAGGCCACGATAACTTTTGACGCGGCAGAACTTGAAAAGACTAAAAGCCGTGCTAGTAAACAGCTTGCTAGCCGCACCACTTTTCCTGGTTTCCGCAAAGGTAAAGTTCCGCCTGCAAAAATTTTAGAACAGTATTTCGGCAAAGGCGCAATTTTGGACGAAGCCGCAGATATTCTCATTCGTCAAGGCGCTAATGACATTTTGAAGACGATGACCTACGTTCCAGTCACTGAAATGAAACCCGAAATTATCACTTGCGAAGAAGGCAAAGATTTTGTTTTCAAGCTGACTTATACGCCCTATCCTAAAGTTGAACTCGGCGAATACAAGGGGCTTGACGTTGAAAAAGTTGTCGAACCCGTTACGGACGAAAAAGTTGAACATCAAATTGAACACGTTCGCGAAAATAACTCTAAACTTGTTGACGCAGAAGAAGGCGCGACGGTTGCTGACGGGGACTTCATCACGCTTGATTATGTAGGAACTGTTGACGGTGAAAAATTTGCTGGCGGCGAAGGTAAAGATCGTCCACTTGAAATTGGCTCACACACTTTCATTGATAACTTTGAAGAACAACTTATCGGCTTGAAAGTCGGCGATGAAAAAGACGTTAAAGTCACTTTCCCAGAAGGTTATCACGCGAAAGACCTTGCTGAAAAACCTGCCGTCTTCCATTGCAAAATTAACAGCATTAAGCACAAAGAAATTCCGGAGCTCAATGAAGAACTTGTCAAAAAAGTTTCTAAGTTTGAAACGGTCGATGAATTCAAAGATAGCATTCGTAAAAATTTAGAGGCTGTGGCTGAACGTGACGCCCTTGTCAAACAGCGTGAAGAAGTCGTTCAAAAAGCCGTTGACAATATGACCGTAGATTTGCCGCCTGTCATGGTTGAAAATCGTATTGACCAGCTGATTAACGAGCTTGAAGCTAATTTGCAAGTTCAAGGGCTTAAGTTGGAAGTTTACCTTGCCGCTAATGGAAAGACGCTTGAAGAATTGCGCGAAGATTATCGGGACGGCGCGAAAAAAGATTTGCTTATCGATATGATGTTGGAGGAAGTCGCGCGGATTGAAAATATTCAAGTTGATGAAAAAGATGTCAACATGGAAATTGCGGTAATGGCTAGTATGTACCGTGCAACGCCAAAACAGATTGTTAAAGCGCTCCGCGATAACGGACAAATTCAAAATGTAATTTCCAACGTTCGCCACAAAAAGGCTATGCAGTTCATCTTTGAAAATATGGCTGGCGCCAAATCTTCTGACGAAACTTCAGACGCGACAGTTGCTGATACTTCGACTGATAAAGTTGATGATAAAGTTGACGCTGAAAAGGCTGACGACGTGAAAGAAACTGCGGCGATTGAAAAAGCTGACGACGTGAAAAAAGTTGCGGATGAAAAAGTTGACGACGTTGCAGAAAAATCTGATTCGGCGGTTGACAAAAGCGTAGATGCTTAGTACATTTTCAAGAGTTATTTAGAAAAATTTTTTTAAAGCGATTGGAAGGAGGCTTTTAGCTTATCTTCTAATCGCCTTTTGTTAATAGGGATTAGCTTTACAATTTCCCTAAAAGCTAAAACCTAACCCCTAGTAAATGAGGTGACGAAATGGCATATTATGTTCCAATGGTAATTGAAAAAACTGGCTACGGCGAAAGAGCTTACGATATTTATTCACGCCTCTTGAAAGACAGAATCATTTTTTTAGGCGGACCGATAAGCGATGACGTTGCAAACTCAATCGTCGCGCAAATGCTTTTCCTTGAATCTGAAGACCCTGACAAAGATATTCACCTTTACATTAACAGTCCTGGCGGTGTCGTCACGGCTGGGCTTGCCATTTATGATACAATGCAATATATCAAGCCTGACGTTTCAACAATCTGCATTGGTCAAGCGGCTAGTATGGGTTCATTACTTTTGACGGCTGGCACGAAGGGTAAACGTTTTGCCTTACCTTTGGCGCGAATTATGATTCATCAGCCGTTGGGCGGTGCAAGTGGACAGTCAACTGATATTCAAATTCAAGCTCGGGAAATTTTAAGACTGCGCGAAGTTGGCAACGATATTCTTTGCAGACATACTGGTCAACCGCGTGAAAAAGTTGTCGCTGATACTGAACGTGATAACTTTATGACCGCGCAGGACGCTAAAGATTATGGCTTGATTGATGACGTTGTAACGCGCCCAATCAATACCGATAACGATAGCGAATAAAAAACTACTATGTGGTTTTGAATAACTACGTAGGAAAATTTTCAAGCTAAAAAATTACGGTAATTAAGCGGCATTTCCCAGCGCCTATGCAAAGTTGGAGTAGTATAACAAATGGGACGCGGTGATTAGTTTAATTTATTGAATCGTAAATCGTGGGCGCACAAATGCCGCAAATGTTTCTTTTTGCTACTTTTTCTTTGCGCCAAAGAAAAAGTAGTTTAAAAAAATAATTTTAATCTTTAATTTATCAACAACCAATACTAACTACTCATTAAATGAGGTGACACGACTTGTTAAAGTCTTGGAGCAATCCAAACGTTTATAAATGTTCATTCTGCGGCAAACTTGATAGTCAAGTTGAAAGACTAGTCGCAGGACCTGGCGGCGTCTATATTTGTGACGGTTGCATTAAACTTTGTACGGAAATTTTAGATACTGACGATAAAACCGAAGATTTAATCAGCGCAGAAAATCTTCCTAAGCCGAAAACTATTTGCTCCATACTCGACCAATACGTCATTGGACAAGCAGAGGCGAAAAAAACTTTGTCCGTCGCCGTCTACAATCACTACAAGCGAATCGGTCAGCCAAAACCTAAAAAAGAAGATGTTGAACTGCAAAAGTCTAATATCTTAATGATTGGTCCAACTGGTAGCGGAAAAACTCTTTTGGCGCAGACGCTGGCGAAAATTTTAAACGTTCCGCTGGCTATCGTCGACGCAAATTCTTTAACGGAGGCTGGCTACGTCGGTGAAGATGTGGAAGATATACTTTTAGCGCTGATTCAATCTGCTAATGGCGATTTGGCACGCGCTGAACGCGGTATCGTCTACATTGATGAAATAGATAAAATTGCGCGTAAAGCTGGAATGACGCGGGATATTTCTGGCGAAGGTGTACAACAGGCGCTTTTAAAAATTTTAGAAGGAACAAACGTCAACGTCCCAGTTCCTGGCAATCATCATCAGCCAATGCCCGCAATGGTTTCCTTTAATACGAAAAATGTACTGTTCATTTGTGGCGGCGCGTTTAATGAACTGGATAAAATTATTGAAAAACGTACAAGCGGCAGTAAGTTAGGATTCGGCGCTAAAGTTTCTTCCAAAGATGATAAAGACGTTAGCAAACTTTTGCGTGATGTTATGCCCGATGATTTACTGCACGCTGGACTTATTCCCGAACTTGTTGGACGCTTGCCGATAATCGTTACGCTTGATGAACTTGACGAAGAAGCGCTTGTCGACATTTTAACTAAGCCGAAAAATGCGCTGATTAAACAGTATAAAAAACTTATGCGTATGGACGATTCAAAACTTGTCTTTGAAGATGAGGCGTTAAGGTTAATTGCGCGTGAAGCGATTCAACGTAACACTGGCGCACGTGGTTTGCGGTCGATACTTGAAAGAATTATGCGTAATGTTATGTTTGAAATTCCGTCGGTCGGCGGCAGTACGGTTTGCACGATAACTAAAGATGATGTACTGATGAATAAAGAACCTGCCGTAAAAATTAATAAAAAGTAACAACTACTAATTCATAATTCAACAAACGGGGTGGTGAAAAATATGACACATATAACTGAAACATTAACGCTA
>CAMJAZ010000218.1 GCA_946403735.1 uncultured Selenomonadales bacterium | reverse complement strand
CAGTTAATTCATAGCGTTTCAATTTTTACACCTCTACGCTATTTTACCATTTTTTCTATTATTCAACACGCCCTAGTAGCTGGTAGCCTGTAGCTGGTAAAATTCTTAATTCTTAATTCTTAATTCTTAATTCAATTTACCTAGTCCCCAAATAATTTTTTACGAATTGTTGAGCCGTCCGACCATTTCTGCCAGAATGTGACATTTCCCAGCGCAAACCTTCAAGGCGCAAAGTTTCCGCGTCAAGTTCAACGCCGCTTTTCTGCAACATTCGCTGAATAATTTCCAAGTACTCATTCTGCGACGGCGGATAATAATTTATAATTAAACCAAATCTGTCTGAAAGTGAAATTGTTTCATTGACGCTATCATCACGATACAATTCATCGTGACCGTCCGACCTATCGCGCCACGTTTCACGAATCAAATGGCGTCTGTTACTTGTAGCGTAAATTAAAACGTTCGGCGGTAAAGTTTCGACGCCGCCTTCAATCGACGACTTCAAAAATTTATATTCAGCGTCAGACTCTTCAAAAGATAAATCGTCCAAAAAAATTATAAAGCGCTTGCTTGCAAAGTTTCTCAACGTCTCCATAACTTCAGGCAAAAATTTTAACTGCGGCTTAGTAAGCTGAACAAGACGAAGACCGCGTGAATAATTTTCATTGACAAGCGCTTTTACGCTGGAAGATTTTCCCGTACCACGAGCGCCAACAAGCAAAACGTTATTTGCGGGCTTACGGTCAATAAACGCGGCGGTATTTTTCGTCAACAATTCTTTTTGGTGAACGTAGCCAATCAAATCGTCAAGTCTAATCGTCTCAAAATATTTTATGCCAATTAAATTTTTCGTGCCTTCGTTAAAACGGAAAGCGCGATAATTGGCAATGTCGCCGCAACCGTACTTTTTGTAGTAAGCAATAAAAATTTCTACGATTTTATCAACGTCCGTCCCGCGCAGATTGTCAAGCGCCGTCAAAAGTTCGTTGAACGATTCAGAATTATTTTTAACAGTCGGCGTATAGTTCGTAAGAAATTCGTACGGCGAATTAAAAGTTTCAGCGTACGCAAACAAAATTCCAATGTCGTGACGAAATGCGGCAATTAAACTTTCGCCAATTTTGCCGTCATTGCGTTCAATCGTCGTGGAAATTAAATTTGGTTCGTGCGCCAAATTGTAGATGACGTAACTGCGAAAAACATTTCCGCTTAAACCTTCGCGCTCCGCAATTTCGATTAGCGCCGCCGTATTTTTAATTTCTTCGTCGCGATAATCTTTCAATACGATTAAATTTTTCAAACTAATCAACCTCACTTGTGAAAAGATTATAGCACAAAAATTTTACAAACTAAACTTTCAATTAATCGCCACAAAAATTTTTAGCGTTTACAAGCGCAAAAGTTTTTGATACAATGCCAAAGTTTTAAAAAATATTTTTTGGAGGAAATTTTTATGAATAGCATTTTGGTTACAGTCCCTGTCACTGTCAAGGCAAAACTTACTGAAAAACTTCGTGAACGTATGCTCAATGAATTGACGAAAATGGCAGAGCAAATGGAACTTGAAATTAAACAGATTAACATTGACCGTCAGCGCGAATTGAATCAGCATCCTGAACAGGGTGAACAAATTGTACGTTTCTTCGGCGCGGAAGTTAATAAACGCCAGCATAATCGCGAAGATGCCCTCAACCGTAAAGAAGCGCTTGAAAAACTTCAACTTGGCGCGGAAATTGTTCAAGGCACGTTGGAACATCAAGTTGAATTGAGAGTTGGCGCAGACTTCCGCGAAATTATGAATGCGGAAATTTTGATTGAAGACGACAAAATTATTGCCATTCGCGGATAAAATCGTGGAAAAAATAATTATTGGCAAACTTGGTAAAGCGCGCGGCTTGAATGGAGACTTAAAAATTATTCCGCTTACAGATTTTGAAGGACGTTTCGACGATTTAACGGAAATTTTTGTTGGCGATAATTTACGGCAGATTGAACACGTTGGGCATATTGGCGAAGAAATTTTTGTGAAGTTCAAAGGCATTGATGACCGCGAATCTGCAAAAGTTTTGACGAATAAAATTTTAACTGTCCCGCGTTCTCAAGCCGCGCCACTTGACGAAGGCGAATTTTACACGTTCGATATTATTGGCTGTGAAGTTTTTGTGGACGATAAAAGATTAGGCGTCGTCACTGAAGTTTTAAAAACTGGTAGCAACGACGTTTTCCAAGTTCAAGGCGACAAAGAATTTTTAATTCCCGCGTTGAAAAGTGTTGTCCAAAAGATTGACATTTCAGCTAAAAAAATTTTTTTAAGCAACTACGACTATGTTAGTTGACATCATCACGCTTTTCCCAGAAATGTTTAGCGCGTTCAACGAAAGTATTATTAAACGCGCCGTCGACAATGGGATTTTAAAAATAAATTTAACGCAACTGCGCGATTTTGCGTTCGACAAGCACCGACAAGTTGACGACTCACCTTTTGGAGGCGGTAGCGGTATGGTGCTTAAGCCCGAGCCAATGTATCGCGCAGTTCGTCACGTTTTGGCGTCGAATGAAAATCTTACGCGCAGAATTATCATCACCGATCCTGCTGGCAAAACTTTTAATCAAGATAAGGCGAAGGAACTTGCAACTTTTGAACGGCTAATTTTTATTTGCGGTCATTATGAAGGTTTTGACGCGCGAATTTACGATTTAGCTGACGAATTGATTTCAATCGGCGATTACGTTTTAACAGGCGGCGAACTTCCAGCAATGGTGATTGTTGACGCCGTTGCGCGAATGTTGCCGAATGTTTTGGGGTCGTCAGAATCAGCCGTCACAGATTCATTTTTCGACGGCATTTTAAGTTACCCGCAGTACACAAGACCGCGTGACTTTGAAGGTAAAGTTGTACCAGAAATTTTATTATCGGGCAACCACGCTGAAATAAAAAAATGGCGTATGGAACAGGCATTTCAGGCTACAAAGTCTAGGCGTCCAGATTTATTGAAATGAAAAAAATTTTACTGATTTTAATTCCCGTGCTTTTAATTATAGCCGTCAGCATTGGCGCGGTTATCGCCTATACTAGTATGGGAAAAAGTTCGACCAATCCAATAAAAATTTCGCGTCAAGCAATTTCCAATCACGACGCTGAAAAATTTTATAAGATCGTCGACGTTGACGCCGTCTTAAACTCCGCCGCAGAAGAAATTTTAACCGCGCAGATAAATTCTACTGTTGATGCGCTTGCCTATTCGACGCAAAATTATATGACAGCGTACGAAAATCTTAAACCTGACTTCGTGACCTCTGCGAAAAATTATCTTGACGAATACATTTCGACTGGCAAAATTACTTTTCAAGAGCCGTTGACGCCCGCGCAGAAATTTTTTAAAGACTCTGCAGTTGATTCTTGCGTGATAAAAAGTTTTTCTAAGTTGAAGACGGAAGATGGCGAAACGCACGCGAAAATAAATTTTTATAATGAGAAAATAAATTTTTATTTCGATATTGATTTGACGCTTGAAAAAGTTGATAAGACGTGGAAAATTATTAACGCGACGGGCTTTGAAGATTATTTTTCAAGTTACAAACGCGCTATGAAGAAAACTTTGGAACAGTTGAACGCGCCGATACGTGACAAAATTTCTGAAATTGTTCAGCTGAAAGGATTTAGCGCTGGCATTGCGGAAGGCGATGAGTATGGCTTTTCGCAAATGTTGAAAATGACGATTCGCGCTGATATTAAATCTGACAAGCCAATTTCGCGAATTGTCGGCAACATCATCATTGAGGGCAAAGACGACCGCGAAGGTGTAACGCCGTTTTCAATGGATATGGTTGGGCGTGAAAATGGCGTACAGGATTTTGACGTTGTGAAAACTTTAAATCCTTTTGTACGTGAAGACGTTAACGTTATGCGGCACGGCTTGCGAAGGGATAATCTCCACATTGAAGTTACGCAGATTGATTTTGTTGACGGTACGACGCTGAAAGAATTTACTGAACTTCCTGAATAGAATTAGGAATGCGTAATTGATAATGCGTAATGAAATAATTCTTAATTCTTAATTAGTAATTCGTAATTCTTTT
>CAMJAZ010000217.1 GCA_946403735.1 uncultured Selenomonadales bacterium | reverse complement strand
GCCATTTGTCAAGGAAGTTATGCAACTTATGGTTGATGAGCGCGTACCTGTCGTGACTACTGGCGCTGGCAATCCTGGTGAATATCTTCCCGCACTTAAAGAAGTTGGGACGAAAGTTATTCCAGTTGTCGCTAGCGTTGCACTTGCGCGGCGTTTAGCTAAAGGCGGTGTTGACGCAGTTATAGCTGAAGGTTGCGAAAGTGGTGGACATATCGGCGAAATTTCAACAATGCCTTTAATTCCTCAAGTTGTTGACGCGGTTGACGTACCAGTTATTGCAGCTGGCGGGTTTGCTGATTCGCGTGGACTTGCCGCCGCATTAGCTCTTGGTGCAAGCGCTATTCAAATGGGTACACGTTTCGTTTTAAGCAAAGAATGTATTGCCCACGAAAATTATAAAAACTTCGTACTTAAAGCGAAAGATCGTTCAACTGTCGTAACTGGCAGAAGCTTAGGTCATCCCGTTCGCGTTTTGGCTAATAAATTTACGCGAACTTTTCACGAAATGGAAGCGGCTGGTGCATCGCCTGAAGAACTTGAAAAACTCGGCGAAGGAACTTTACACCTTGCCACACATAAAGGCGATGTTGAAAACGGTTCCGTGATGATTGGGCAAATTTCTGGTATGCTCGACGATATTAAACCCGTGAAAGAAATTATTGACGATATTATAAACGGTCTGCCGAAAGCTGTAGCCGAACTGCAGAGCAAGTATCTTTAAATGCGTAATGCGTAATGCGTAATGCGTAATTAGTTGCGTATTGCGCATTATTATTTTGCTGAATTGGAGGATTTATTTTGAGTAAGTTAGCATTTATTTTTCCTGGTCAAGGCGCCCAATCTGTTGGAATGGGTAAAGATTTATACGAAAATTTTGACGTAGCAAAAAAACTTTTTGATGAAGCCGATGACGCGCTTGGCTATTCCATTAAAAAAATTTGTTTTGAAGGTTCGGAGGACGATTTAAAACTTACTGCGAATACTCAACCCGCAATTTTAATCGTCAGCGTCATTATTTCCGAACTTTTGAAAACGGAGGGTATTACGCCTGAAGTTGCTGGCGGTCATAGTCTTGGTGAATATTCTGCACTTGTCGCCGCCGATTCAATAAAATTCCGTGACGCCGTTGTACTTGTTCATAAGCGCGGACAATTTATGCAGGAGGCTGTACCAGTCGGTGAAGGTTCAATGGCGGCGATTATCGGACTTGACGACGAAACGATTATAAATGCGTGTCAAAAGGCGTCTAGTGAAGGCGAAGTTCAAGCTGTCAACTTCAACTGTCCTGGTCAAACGGTCATTGCTGGCAAGGTTAAAGGAGTTGAAGTGGCTGTCGAAATTTTAAAATCAGCTGGCGCTAAAAAGTCTGTAATTCTGCCCGTCAGTGCGCCATTTCACAGTACGCTGATGAAACCTGCCGCAATTAAACTTTCCGCCGAACTTGACAAGGTAGAAATTTTAGATGCCGCCTTCCCAATCGCCGCGAATTTCACAGGTACGCTTGAAAATTCCGCCGCTGATATTAAATCTAATCTCGTGTCGCAAGCTGATAACCCCGTCAAATGGATTGACTGCGTTAAATCTATGCAAAATTTTGGCGCGGACATTTTCATTGAGTGCGGACCTGGCAAGACGCTTTCAAACTTCAACAAGCGCATTGACAAAAAAATTAAAAGCCTTAACGTTGAAAATATCGACACGCTCAAAAAAACTTTGGACGCCTTGAAAGGTTAATCTTAATGAAAGAAATTTCAATAAAGATTTCTATTTTTGTTGAGCGCAACTTTATTTTACGGTATGGAATATATTTTTGACACGATTAACGGAAAATTTATCGTGCGAATGAATGACGAACGGTCACTTAAACGCGATTTTAAAATAAAAGAATTGCACGGCAAACTTTATCCGCAGATTGACGGAATTTTAATTCAAGACGTCAACAGTTTTTTAATTGATTCTTACATTTTTTGAAAAAAAATAATTCGTAGAAATTCCTACGAATTAAAGTTTAAAAATTATTTTTTCACGTTGAAAAAATTTATCAGCGATTCGGCGGCAGTACGATTCATACCTGGTACGGTTAAAAGTTCGTCAAGCGTCGCCGATTTTATTTTGTCAATCGTGCCAAATGTTTTTAAAAGTTCCTCACGACGCCGCGTACCAATGCCGACGATGTTATCAAGTTCCGATTTCAAATTTCTAGCCCGCCGCAATTTTCTATGATAAGTTATCGCGAAACGGTGCGCCTCATCACGTATCCTTTGCATAAGGTACAACGCTTGGCTGTCACGCGGCAATTCAAGCGGTTCTGATTCACCTTCGACAAAAATTAACTCAAATTCCTTCGCCAAACCTACGACTGGAACTTCATGACCGAAACCGCGAATAATTTCTAGCGCTGAATTAAGCTGACCAATTCCGCCGTCAATTACAATCAAGTCTGGCAACTCTTCCGCCGTCAACTTGCCGTAACGTCTGCTTGTAACTTCGCGCATTGACATAAAATCATCTGGCTTGCCTTCCGTCGAACGAATTTTGTATCGGCGATAATTTTTTTTGCTAGGTTCACCATTTTCAAAGACAACCATTGACGCAACAGTTTCAGCGCCTTGAAAATGCGAAATGTCGAAACATTCCATTTTACGCGGAAGTTTAGGCAGGTGTAAAAATTTTTGTAAGTCTTCAACTGCGCGGGAAGTTTGCGCCGTTTTAAGTTCCTGCCGCGCAGAAAGTTCCGCTAAATATTTTTCAGCATTTTCAATCGCCATTTCGACAAGAGATTTTTTGACTCCGCGTTTAGGTTCAAAAATTTTCACGCCTAACCATTCAGCTAAAATTTTCGTGTCGTCGTCAGATAAAGTTATCGGCAGTAAAATTTCCGTCGCAGAAATTTTTGTACGGCTATAGTACTGCTTGATAAATTCGGAGATAACTTTTTCGTCGGACTCATCAGCCGCGCCATTAAGCAGAAAACTTTCACGCCCAGTAACTTTGCCGTCACGTATGAAAAAAATTTGTGCGCAAACTTCAGCGTTAAGCCTTGAAATGCCAATAGCGTCAAGGTCTCCTGTATCAGTTACGATTTTTTGTTTTTCTGAAATTTTTTTGACAGATAAAAGAATATCGCGCAGTTTAGCGGCAAGTTCAAAGTTCAAACTTTCAGCCGCCTGTGAAATTTTCGCCGTCAAATCGCGTTCAACGTCTGCCGTTTTGCCTTCCAAAAATTTTTCAGTAGCCTTGACTAAGTCAGCATAATCTGCGCGAGAAATTTTGTTGACGCAGGGCGCTAAGCAACGGTTGATGTGGTATTCAAGGCAGGGGCGCTTGCCCAAAGTTTTACAAGTACGAAGTGGAAAAAGTTTGCGCAAAAGTTCAAGCGAATCTTTAACAGCCTGCGAATTTGTGTAAGGACCAAAATATTTTGAGCCGTCATCAATGATTCGGCGCGTGATGAAGACGCGGGGAAAATCTTCATTTAGCGTCAATTTCAAGTACGGATAACTTTTATCGTCCTTCAAACATACGTTGTAGCGTGGGCGATGCTTTTTAATCAAGTTGCATTCAAGGATAAGCGCTTCAACTTCCGACGCCGTGACAATCGTTTCAAAGTCAGCGATTTTCGCGACCATTGCACGGACTTTGACGCTGTGATTTTTATTAGACTGAAAATATTGGCGGACGCGATTTTTTAAGACGATAGCTTTGCCGACGTAAATAATTTTCCCCTGCAAATTTTTCATAAGGTAAACGCCAGGCGAATCGGGCAACGTCTTCAATTTTTCTTGTACCAATTCGGTCATAACTTTACCTTTAAGCCTTCGTTCCTACGACAATACAAATTGGGTTAGCCGCCTTCGCCATATCATAAACGCCGACTTGATTGAAATGGTTAATTTGAACTTGCATTGATTCGTAATGATAATTTTCGTGACGCTTGAACCATTGAAGGCAAGTTGATAAATTTTGAATGGAAATGAAATTTGCGGCGATACGTCCACCAGAATTTAGTTTTTCGTCGACAGCGTCAAGAATTTCTTCAAGGTTACCGCCACTACCGCCGATAATTGCAACGTCGAAACGTG
>CAMJAZ010000216.1 GCA_946403735.1 uncultured Selenomonadales bacterium | reverse complement strand
GACATTGACGCATAATTCATTGGGACGGCACGTCAGCACGATGATTCGTACGAGAATTGCAAATAATTCTTCGGCGTGGTTAAGCGGTTGCAAAATTGGAGAAATTCATACAATCGCGGTTTCGCACGGTGAAGGAAGATTTTTTGCGAATAAAAATTGGCTTGAAAAACTTTCAGCGAACGGGCAAATTGCGACGCAATACGTTGACTTTGACGGAAAACCGACGAATGAATTACCTTTTAATCCGAATGGGTCAGCTTGGGCGATTGAAGGAATAACTTCAGCGGACGGAAAAATTTTTGGGAAAATGGGGCATTCCGAACGAATCGGCGAAAATGTTTGTAAAAATGTTGACGGCAATAAAAATCAGCATTTATTTGAATCGGGCGTGAAATATTTTTGTTAGGAGGAGTGTTATGAAAATGACGCCTTACTTCTCAATTATCGTGCCAATGTATAACGTCGAACGCTATATAAAAATTTGCGTCGACAGCATTTTAGCGCAGACGTTTAAAGATTTTGAAGTCATTATCATTGATGACGTGTCGACAGATGATTCATACAAAATTTGCAACGAACTTTACGGAGGCAATGAAAAAGTTCGTCTTCTGCGTCACGAAAAAAATCAAGGAGGAGGACCCGCGCGAAATACTGGTATAAAAAAGTCTGTCGGAAAATATATTTGGTTTGTTGATAGCGATGATGTGATAATTCCTACCGCACTTGAAAAACTGTATAAAGCAACTCACCCAGAGGCGGGGGGGGTGGATGTAGTACATTTGCTTGGTAGGTACACCATTTATCAGGACGATGATAAACCTTTAGTTGTACAAAATTTACATTTAGAATGGGAAAAACGAACTGAAGGTTTTTTGAACAGCAATAAAATCCAACGAATAAATGAAAATTGGATAAACAACAGAATTTGGATTGCTACGTATATGGGATGTTATAAGAAATCATTTTTAGTAAAAAATAAAATATGGTTTCCTATCCATTCCCGAGTTTTAGATGACTTTTTAGTAGCCTTTTCTGCTATTCTATATGCTGAAAAATATTATTTTTTCAAAGAAGCTCTTTACGTTTATCGTGGTCGAAAGGATTCTGTAACACGTTCCCCTAATATAAATAAAGGGCTAGAGACTATATTAGATGTAGTAGATACTATGATAAAAGTTATGAAAAAAATTCCCGAACTTTCTGACCAAAGAATTATTAAGGAACAGTGTATAGCACAGGCTTTTGAATATATTTTTCCAAGTCACTTTATACCTTTTTACAATGGTGTAAATGTTTCGCCTGAACTTGATAAAGCAGTTTACGAAAATTTATTGCCGATATTTGGCGGAAATACGACACTGGTTAAATATCTTTTTCATGGATTTAATACAATGTGGCGACAAGCAAGTATTTTATCTCAACAGGTATACTTACTCCGTCAACGTGAAGAATTATTTCAAAAACAAAATAAACTTATTGAACAGTTACGCGAATTGTTAAAAAAGTACGATCAGACAATTTAGCAATTTAAAACTTCAATAGATAAGGAGAATTATGATTGAAATTTTAACAGCGGCGGCAATAGCGGCGGGCGTCGTGATATTGTCCGGACCGTTTTTAATTCCGCTTTTACACAAATTAAAATTTGGGCAGAGCATACGCGAAGAAGGACCAGCCAGCCACAAAATTAAAAGCGGGACGCCTACAATGGGCGGAATTTTTTTGATAACGGCGATAATAATTGCAACGTTAATTCGCGCAGAATTTACTGCAGAAATTTTTGTGGCATTATTTATAGTCGTAGGTCATTTTATTTTGGGATTTTTGGACGATTATATAAAAGTCGTAAAAAAAAGAAATTTGGGACTTAGAGCTTGGCAAAAACTTTTGGGACAAATTTTAATTGCCGCAGTCACAATTTACATTGCGACGAATTATTTAGGAATTGAAACAACAATTTGGATACCGATTTTTTATGAAACAATAGATTTGGGAATTTTTTACTACGTTTTAGTTTTACTGGTAATTGTCGGGGCGTCGAACGCAGTAAACTTGACGGACGGATTAGACGGCTTGGCTTCGGGTTGTATGGCGATAGCGGCGAGTTGCTACGGCGTAATATGTTTGTTGACGTTGCATTATAATTTGGCAATTTTCTGCGCGGCGACGGTCGGCGCTTGCATAGGATTTTTGCGATTTAATTTTCACCCGGCAAGAATTTTTATGGGCGACACGGGGTCATTGGCATTAGGCGGCGCATTTGCGGCAATGGGAATTTTGACGCATACGGAATTACTTTTAATCTTCGTCGGATTAATTTTTGTCTGCGAGGCAATGTCGGTAATTTTACAAGTCATTTCATATCAGACGACGGGCAAGCGCATTTTCCGAATGAGTCCGATACATCATCACTTTGAACTTGGCGGTTGGAGTGAAATTAAAGTTGTAACGGTATTTTGGGCAGTAAGTTTAATTAGCGGCGTCATCGGAATAATTTTATTAATGGGTAATTCGTAATGAAAAGTTAAAACAGGAAGGGCGCGCAAGGACGCGCGCCCGCCCGCGTAAATCGCGTGATGCGATTTCAGCGGGCTGTTTCTTTTTGCTACTTTTTCTTTGCGCCAAAGAAAAAGTAGTTTAATAAAAAAAATTTATAAAAATTAATTTTACAAACAAGCTTTATTTTGGGAAAAAATACTTCGATGAATTTTTAATTGAAGATAAAATTTTTTTGTGCTATCATACTTTCAACTTAAAGTTAATGAAGGTGAATTGAAATTGTACGCTAGGACTTTTGGTTCAACAACTCAAGGCGTAGATGGCTTAATAATCACAGTCGAAGTGGACAGCGCTAACGGTATGCCATCATTTGACATTGTTGGTTTGCCTAACGCTTCTGTCCGCGAATCAAAAGAAAGAGTTCGTACGGCAATAAAAAATTCTGGCTTGCGTATGAAGTCAGAAAAAATTACGATTAACTTAGCGCCTGCAGAAGTCAAAAAAGAAAGTTCTGGCTTAGACTTGCCGATAGCTATGGGAATTTTGGCGGCGCAAGGTAGAATTTCCGCTGAAAAGTGCCGCGAATTTTTATTTGTCGCTGAACTTTCGCTTGAAGGAAAACTTTGCCGCGTCAATGGAATTTTGCCGATAACGATAACTGCGCGGGAAAATAATTTCAAAAAAATTGTCGTCTCAAAAGAAAATGTCAATGAAGCGTTGTTAGTCGAAGGAATTGAAGTTTACGCGCCAAATAATTTATTGGAACTTGTCGACTTCCTCAATGACGAAATAAAACTTGACACTGAAAAAGCTACGCCGATTGAAACAGTTGATGAATTTATAGAAATGGTTGATGACTTCGCGGACGTGCAAGGGCAATTTATGGCTAAACGTGCGCTTGAAATTGCGGCGGCTGGTGGTCACAACGTCTTAATGGTCGGCGTACCTGGTTCAGGTAAAACTATGTTGGCTAAACGTATGAGTTCAATTTTGCCAGAATTGACGCGCGAAGAAGCGTTAGAAGTCACGAAAATTTACAGTATCGCTGGGAAGTTGGGAAATAACGGCGGTTTAATAACGGAGCGCCCATTTCAAAATCCAAATCATGATGCGTCAATGGCGGCGATAATTGGCGGCGGTACAAATCCTAAACCTGGTCAAGTCACGTTAGCTCATCATGGCGTACTTTTTCTTGACGAATTGCCAGAATTTAGGCGTTCCGTCATTGAGGCGTTACGTGAACCGCTTGAAGAAAGAAAAATTACCGTTAGCCGCGTTGCTGGAACTTTAACTTTTCCGTCAAGCATGATTTTAATCTGTGCAATGAATCCTTGCCCATGCGGTTGGCGTGGCGATAAGGATCACTCCTGCCAATGTTCAGAAAATGATATTCGGCGGTATATGCGCAAACTTTCAGGACCGTTGCTTGATAGGATTGACATTCACATAAGAGTTCCCCGTGTCAAGTACGAAGATTTAAGCTCAAAGCGTCGCGCTGAACCGTCAAGCGAAATTAGAAAGCGCGTTTCTGCCGCTAGAAAAATTCAAACTGCGCGGCTATCTAAGTATCATTTATTCTGCAACG
>CAMJAZ010000215.1 GCA_946403735.1 uncultured Selenomonadales bacterium | reverse complement strand
CCGCAACAATATCCGCCGCAACCGCCACCTTATCAGCAGTACGGGCAGACAAATGTTGTAACGAATATGCCAGTGTCCCCCGCGCAGTTTATGCCGCTGTCGACAACGCCTGTTCAAGTCAATGAGGCGAATATCGGCTTGATTTTGGATGTACCGTTACAAATTACGGTTGAACTTGGTAGGACGAAAAAATCTATCAAGGAAATTTTGGAACTTACTAACGGCTCAATCGTGGAGCTTGATAAATTGGCTGGTGAACCTGTAGAAATTCAAGTCAATGGGCAATATTTGGCTAAAGGTGAAGTTGTCGTCATTGATGAAAATTTCGGCGTCCGCATTACGGAAATTGCGTCGCCAGCTGAACGCGCCGCTAAAATTGCTTAAAGTGTGAAATATTTTTTTCATTAAAGTTAAAATTCTGATGAAAGGAGACTTTATGCCAACTTTAAATCTCGGTCATTACTACAATTCAGACACAATGTCTGCTGAAGTTTTCGTTGGCGACGAAAATAAATTTCACGCAATTACTTTAGGTACAGAATCTTACGGCGCAGGCTTTATTGAGTTAAACGACGCTAGCGAATTTGTCCACGTACTTATTGGGCGTTACAGTTCCATAGGCGAAGAAACCGTTTTTATTTCGACGGCGGCAAATGCTAACAATAACGTTGCCAATTATCGGTTTAAAAACTTTTCAAGAATTGATGAAGTTCATCGACAAGTTATAATTGGAAATGACGTTAGTATTGGGCGCGGTTGTAAAATTTTTTGCGGTGTAGTGATTGGTAACGGTGCTATTGTAAAAGACGGTTCAGTTGTACGTGATAACGTTCCGCCATATGCCATTGTTGAAGGCAATCCTGCTAGGATTATTAAACGTCGTTTTACCGCCGATATAATTGACAAGCTCCAAAAAATTAAGTGGTGGTACTGGAATAAAGATGTGCTTGAAACGCGCTTGCCTTTAATGGAAGATGCTAAAAATTTTGCTGAAAAGTTTGACGTTCCCAACGTGCCAATTCCAGCTAATGAAAAGCTCCTTTCGGCGAAACGTGCAGGCGTTAAAATTTATTTCACAGTAGCAGACATTAAATCTGATAATCCAGTTTGGGAGAAGGTACTTGCTCAATATATCCGCAATTACAAGAAAATTGAAAAGTCCAGCTTGATTATTGGTTGCTTAGAAGACTTAGCGATTAAAAAAATTTCTTCGCGTCTAGAAACGCTTAAAAATGAAGTTGGCTTACAATCCGTCAATGTCATAGTAGTTGGTATAGATGAACGTTTTCACTTGGAAGTTTTGCCTATAGCAGACGTATTCATTACGACGCGGGAAAATATTTCTTCATTATGCGTCGATTATGCAACAGATTTTAATCAAGTCATAGTTTCAGGTCTTGACGACAATATTTTTATTTCGCCGAAAAGTGTTTCTGTTCGTGAAAATTCGCCGTTACTTACAATCGGCATACCAACTTATAATCGAAGTGACTATCTCAGAAAACTTTTGAACCATATATGTCCAGTTTGGGGAAATAATCCGCGCGTCGAAATTTATATTTCTGATAATAATTCGCCAGATGGTACAAAAGAAGTTGTCAAACCTTTCATTGAAACGTACAGTAGTGTGCGATATTATAGAAATATTGAAAATATTGGCGGGGACAAAAATTTTTTCCAAATCTACAAGGGCGCTCGCGGAAAGTTTGTAATAACTCAAGGCGATGATGATGTCTTAAGAAATAATATGTGGGAAAAAGTTTTGAATATAATTTCTCAAGACGAATCAGCTGGCGTCATTGGGTTGCGAAATGTTGGCGGCGATTATAAAATTCTTCATGGCACGACAATTCCTGAGTATATAGATATAATGTCTTACTGGACGACGTGGATAACGCTGGTCATTTTTAAAAAGTCTGCTATTTTTGAGTTGGCTGAACCAGATAAATGTGTCCCACTAAGTTTTAATCAACTTTATCTTCAATTGGAAATTTTGAAAAATCATCCTAATTTTTATATTGTTGCAGGAAATATTTTTCAACCAGGCTTTGGTGGTAATGGTCCTGGTTATTACAATTATATAGAAATTTTTGTAAAAAATTACATCGGCATATTGAAAGATTATGCAGGTTTATCTAAAGAGCAAATGTCTGCAGAAAAATTGAAGTTATTCCAAGAACATATTACAAAGTATTATTTTCTTGTAAAATCTGGATCGCTTGATATGTCTTTGGAACGAGCCGAAAAAATTTTTACCGAATACTACAAAGATGAGCCGTATTTCAAGCAAGCTGTGGAAGTGTTGATGAAAATTGACGCCGATAATGCTGGAAAACCTTGGATTAAATATCTTCAGGAGACTGAAAAGCTTCATCAAGGAACTGTTACTTAAAGAAAAATTCTAATGGCTAAAAAAATCTTGCCGTTTTTTTGCATATGGGGTATAATGCCTTGTATTCTGCTTTAGTAAATTTTTTGATTTAAGAATTTAAACTTTTATGGGAGAGATGTTTTATGGCAGCAAGAGTGTTGGTCGTTGACGACGCGGCATTTATGAGAATGATGGTTAAGGACATTTTGACCAAAAACGGATACGAAGTCGTCGGCGAGGCTGAAAACGGTATGAAAGCCGTCGAAAAGTACAAAGACCTGCACCCTGATTTAACGACAATGGATATTACAATGCCCGAAATGGACGGGATTTCCGCTGTTAAGGCGATAAGGAAAATTGATCCTAACGCTAAAATCGTTATGTGCAGTGCAATGGGTCAACAGGCAATGGTTATCGAAGCGATTCAAGCTGGCGCACGTGACTTTATCGTTAAGCCGTTCCAAGCTGATCGCGTACTTGAAGCAGTAAAAAAAGCTATCGGGTGATGTACACCAGATTAAAAATTTTTCTGCCGATTTTACTTGCACTCTTATTTGTGACGTTGAATATAAGCTGTGAGGCCGCTGGAACTGACGGTGGGTATTTGGCTGGTTACGATACAGAAACCGTGCCGAAACCTACCGCTGTTTCGTGGTGGTCAACGCTTGCTTATCTCTTAAGTTTAGTTGCCGTATTTGCAGTTGTCGTAGTATTAGCTTACTTCACAGCAAAATTTATTGGCGGACGTTTCAACTCGGCGCGATCTTCAGGCGGCGGCAGAGTGCTTGAAAATTTGCCTTTAGGACCTAATCGCTCTGTCTGCGTAGTTAAAATTGCTGGCAGAGTATTTTTATTAGGCGTGACTGAAAATAATATAACTTTACTTAGCGAAATTACTGACGACGAAGAAATTGAGACGTTGCAGGAAAACGCACCGTCTGATATTTTCCCGCAAAATTTCAGTACGCTTTCTGAACTCGTACAAAAAATTCAGCCGCCATTTAAAAAAAAGTAGGGTTAATGATTGGGCGAACTAATGACAATTTTTAAATCATTGCGCATTACGCATTACGCATTACGCATTATAATATTCTGCGTGGGAATTTTTTTATTTGTGGCAAACTGCGCGGAGGCGGCGCCGATAATTCCAAGCGTCAACGTCGAAGTCGGTACGGCAGAAACGCCAGACCAAGTTTCAGCAACGTTGCAAGTTATGGCGTTGTTGACGGTTATAACGTTCGTTCCAGGAATTTTGATGATGACAACTTGTTTTGTACGAATTGTCGTCGTCATAGGATTTTTGCGAAATGCAATGTCAACGCAAAACGTACCACCTAACCAAGTAGTCTTAGGATTGGCAATGTTTATGACGTTTTACATAATGGGACCTTATTGGAGTCAAGCCAATGAAGAAGGTATTCAGCCGTACTTAAACGGTCAAATTTCGCAAGAAGAGGCGTTGACTAAAACTGTAGCGCCAATACGTGAATTTATGTTCCGTCAAACGCGCGAGTCTGATTTAGCGCTGTTCGTAAACTTAGCTGAAGCTGAAAGACCTGCAACGCAAGATGACGTTTCAACCTTCGTATTAATCCCCGCGTTTATGATTAGTGAATTGAAGACGGGATTTCAAATCGGCTTTATGATTTACGTACCGTTCATCGTTATCGATATGATTGTTGCAACGACGCTTATGTCAATGGGTATGATGATGTT
>CAMJAZ010000214.1 GCA_946403735.1 uncultured Selenomonadales bacterium | reverse complement strand
GCACGACGAGCGATAGAAACAGCGTCGTCATCATATACATCTGGAATTTGTAATAATTTTTGTCCGACCTTATCAGCAACATATAAGCCGTTTGTGGTTAAAGTCATAGTGGATTGAGTATTTGATACAGGAACAGCAACAATCTTTTCGTTAATGTTAATTTCTTCGTCGGAGATTATAATATTGGAAAATACACGTACATTGTTTGACCCTGATTGTTCCATTAAACTAAAAACCGTATTAGAATTATTCCACGTCTGGTAGTTCTCACCGTTACGGGTGAGACTAAAAGTTTTGCCGTTTACGTTTATATCACAACTGCCATTAGTATAAGTGTTGCTTAAATCTTGTGTAACGTGTATAAGTATAGTATTTAAAGCGCCCATTTTTAAGCCGGTTAAACTTTCAACTAGCTCAGCTGATTCTACATAATCGCTACTGAAAGTGCCTTCGTCGGTAAGTCCAAATTGTATTTCGATTGAACCGTAGTATTCAGTGTTGGATTCGTTTGCTACAGAAATTTGAATACTAGGAGTACCTTTAGGACAAGTAATCATAACATCAGTGGAGCGGACAGAATCAGAAGGTATGTATAAATCAAATTTAATCCAAAATTCATTGATAGTTGTATCAGATATTTCTAACAAGTCACAAAACAAACTTGAATCTCCGTTTGAAGAAATTCCGTAACCCGTCTTGCTAATACTTTGTTCAAGTCCTTTTAATTGTTGCGCTGAAGACGGGGTTTGTAACATTTTAACGTAGCCAGGGTTTATATACTTAAAAGACATTTAATCACCCCACAAATTTTACTTTTCCTTCAGCAACAATATCAACCGTTCTATCGTTAGCAGGTGTAATCTGCATAGTGGTAGTAGCCTTAGCCCAAAAGATAACGTTAGTACTAGCAACATTAGGTAAGACAATTTGCGGTTGCCAGCTAGCATTAGTTAAAGCGTCGGTAGCGTCAGTGTATGAATTATCGGCGGAAAAAGTCCACGTGTCGGAATTAGTACCGATAGCGTGAATAGTAGCTCCGCCATCTAAAGAATAATTAGTGTCACAGCGTACAGCACATTTAGCCGCGCCGCTTTCAGCCCTGCTGGCGTCAAGCGTAAGTACAAGTGGTAAACTTTCATCACCAGCGCTAATTTCTGTACCGTCGGTAGTTCCTGCAGTTGGATTGTTCATGTACAAATGAATATTAGCCATAGTTATTTCCTCCAAAATTCAAGTTTAACCGCAAAATAAGCTGGGAAGTGTTTAATTCTTGGATAACGTTTAACTTTGACGCGCATATTTTCATAAACCGTTCCGCTCTCGTCTTCGACGTTGACACGTATCCGATTATGCCAATAGTTATAGATAATCTCCGCGTCTGCCGCGCTTAAAGTGACATCGCAAGAAATGGTATCTCCCTCTTCGACGTGTCCGAAGTCTTGAACTTCAACGCCGCCTATCGTCTCAAAACGCTGTTGTCTATCATCGGGTATAATATCCCAATTTTCAAAACGGGTTGGAATAACTTCACCAATTTTAATAGCTATTAGAATCACCCCCAATAGCATTAACGACGGCAGGTTCAATCTGATCAGCAACTTTGTCTGCAAGCTCTTGAATGTGTTCAGTGTCCCAAGCGTGCGCCTCTTCAATTTGAACAGTTACATTAACTGTTGGCGACGTAGTATTAGACTGATTATTATTTTGATTGCTCGGCATGTTTGACAATTCGTAAACAATGTCGCTTAAATCTTGTAGCTTTTCTGTAACGTCTAAGATAGGCTGTGATAAATCAAAAAGCCCGTCGGACGCTGTTTCTATGTTTGAAGAAAAAACAGATAAACCTTCATTAGATAAACTATAAAGTTCTTCTGACGCCGTACCTATATTTGTAGAAAAATCTGAAATAGGTTGTGACAAATTAGAAAGTTCAGAGGACGCCGCGTCTATGTTTGTGGAAAAAACGGTTAAGCCTTCATTTAGTCCTGCAGAAATATCAATGTTAGGCGTTTCGCCGTTGATAGACATTCCGCCCAAAATTCTTTCTAGTTCTGAAACTTGCTTATTCTGTATAAAGTTGAATTGATTTAATTTATCTTGCTCCGTCATAAAATTAGGGAGTAGGGAACGTTCAGCGATAAGTTGTGCTTTTTGAAATTCTTCTACCTGTTGTGGCGTCAAGGAATTTAAAAGGTTAGGACCAACACCAGTAGTTTCTATCAGGTCGTGAAGTTTATAAGCCTTAAGTGCTTTATAGCCGCCTTGTTGATAAATCTGAAATTCTTCTAATTGGCTTTTGATAATTTCCATAGCGGCATTACGTCTAGCGTCAACTTTCTGCTGTTCGGCGGCTCTAGTAGCTTCGACTTCATCAATACCTTTTTGAATCCACGCTTGCCTTTCGGTTTCAATTTGGGCAAGGCGGCTTTCAAGTTCTGATTTATGAATAGAGTTAGTACTTGCGGCAAATTCTTCTTTTAACTTACTAACAACTTCAATTTTTCTGCGCTCGGCAATTTCCAACGCGTCATCAGAATTCATACCACTTTTAATCCAGCCATCCATTTCGCTATCAATGTCGGCTAGCTGTTTGGCTAAATCTGTCTGCCGCAAATTGGAATATTGGTTGCGCAGTTCTTCAATTTTTTGGAGTCGATTTTTTTCAATCTGTTCATACTTAGCGTCGTAAAGCTCGATGATAGCAGTTTCTTCTTCTTTTGAAACGTTCAATTTGTCCGTCAATTCGCGATCCCGCCACAATTTAAGCTTAGCTATTGACTTGCCATAATCGTCGTCGCCAAAATCAAGTTCAATTTGTAAATCTTTTAGCTCATCCTTAAATTGTTTTATACGGGTAATTTCATATTGACTTAATGGGTTTACGTTATCTAATTGTTCGGTTTCTTTTTTAAAATCCGCCCAAGACGCCGTAGCACCTTTAACTGCATTGTTATATTCTAGTTGTTTTTCGGTAGCACGTTCAATTACTCCGATTACTCCGCCATAAGCTAAGTCAAGTAAATCGTTGTGAAAAGTGTTTTTGTTTTGTTCGTCAATACCCTTCAAAAACTTTTGCCAATCGTTATTCTGTGTTTCGTCGCCAAAATCTAATTTAATGTCGCCGAATTTTTCGGCAAGTTTTGAAAAAGACTTACTAAGTAAAGATTCTTGATTGAAAAAGTTGGAGAATACCTCTGACGCTATAAAGCCCCAACTTTGTATTTCTTTTTTATTTTCCGCTATAAATTCTGTGCCAGTCCGAAAAGTTTCAAATAAACTATCCATAGCGGCTTTTGACGCAGGAGTTATCACGTCGGCAAGTGCATCTTTAAATTCTCCTACTTGTTCAGTCAGTAAATTTAAAGACCGTTCAGCTTGATGCAACTCGTTGGGATTAATCCCGCTATCAAAAATTTTAGCCGCGTCCTCTTTTGCTTCTTCGTAACGTTCAAAAAATTGTATGGCGTCCGTTATTCCTGATTCGCCGCCAGTAAGTTGCAGAAATTCAATCTCGCTACCTTCCGCCTTCGCCTTTTTATAGGCTTGATAAACTTCCTCAGTGATAGCTTGAAAATCTTTCAGCTTGCCTGTTGCGTCGGTAATTTTCGCGCCATATTTAGACAGTGCAATAAATTCTGGGTCATCTACTTCGCCTTTGACATAGGCGTCCGTTATCCCGCGAATATAGCCTTGAAAATCGCCATAATCTCCTCCGCCTAATTTTATTTGACGCAGAAAATTTTTAGCTTTATCAAAAGGCATATTTAAATCGTAAGCTTGTTTTTGGAGTTCACGAAATTTTTCAATTAGTGCCACGCTTGCGTCAGCGGCAGTTTGTAATGCTCCAGCTATGGCGGTTATCCCAGCTACATATGGCGCGGCTCTTCCTGCTATATCTTGAAAACCGTCTAAAAAATTGCCTACATTTTCGCTAGATTCGTTCTGTGTTTCATTTAAACGGTTTAATTCTTCTTCTAAATGTTGAAGTGCTAACTGTTCACGTTCAAGCGCGATTCGCGCTCGTTGCGTTTGGTTGCTGTATTCACCAGTTCTGTCTCTAGCATTAGCTAAGGCGGCATTAGCTAAATTTAATCTATCACGCTGATTAGCAATTTGCTGATTC